>DAIUKN010000015.1:0-15473 GCA_036848195.1 Bacteroidota bacterium | reverse complement strand
TGGCGGTGATCGGGCCGCTCGCTGCGGACAGCATCAACCCCCTCGGAACCTGGGATGCCCTTGGCAGGCCCGCCGACGTTGTGACGGTGCTTGAAGGAATTCGTAAAGCTGTATCGCCGCAGACGACCGTGTTGTACGCGAAGGGATGCGCTATTGACAGCAGCGCCACGGATGGCTTCGGGGAAGCGATTGCGGCTGCTCGACGTGCAGACGTGGTGGTCATGGTTCTCGGGGAAGCCTCCTCCATGAGCGGGGAGGCCTCTTGCCGGTCTGTCCTGGATCTGCCGGGAAACCAGGAGGCGCTGCTCAAAGCAATCCACGCCGTGGGAAAACCGATCGTCGTTATTCTGATGAATGGCCGGCCGTTGACAATTCCATGGCTCGATCAACAGATCCCGGCAATCCTGGAAGCATGGATGCCCGGAGTCGAGGCGGGGGGGGCCGTTGCAGACGTGATCTTCGGTGACTACGCTCCGTCGGGAAGACTGCCTGTGACGTTCCCAAGGAGGGTGGGACAGGTTCCCATCTACTACAATCACAAGAGCACGGGCCGGCCTGCCGACGACACGGTCAAGTATACATCCCGTTATCTCGATGTGCCAAGTTCGCCGCTCTATCCGTTCGGGTATGGACTGAGTTATACCCGATTTGCCTATGGCCGTCTCACGCTGTCCGCTGCAAGGATCAGGGAGGGAGAGAGTCTCCGTGTCGGCATCGAAGTCCGGAACACCGGCGAGAGGTCAGGCGAAGAAACCGTGCAGCTCTATGTCCAGGACGAATTCGGGAGCGTCACTCGTCCGGTCAAGGAATTGAAAGGATTCTGTAAGATCGCTCTTGCTCCGGGCGAGAAAAAGAACATTGAGTTCATGCTGAGCACGGCAGACCTTGCCTTTACGACGCTTGACATGAAGCACAGAGTGGAGCCCGGGACGTTCAAAGTCTTTGCAGGGGGCAACTCGCGCGACCTGGCCGCATCTTCCTTCGAGGTGGTGGCGCGATAATGAGCGTGAGGATTGTCACCCCGATCCGCCCGGCCCGGCGCCGGGTGGATGCGTAGGACGAAATGCAAAGGACTCTGTTACTGAAGAGAGCGAGCTCTCGTAGCCCTGGCCGATTGGCTGGGGCTTTGAGTTTTTACGGGGGTGGTAAGGAGGCGGGGTGATTCGCCCCTGCGTTGCCAAGGGCGATCACACCGACCCTTCCATGGTAACGCACCGTCCGGGATTCCTTTCTTCAGGAGAGGATACGGCTTTCTCCCTGGAGCCGATTTTCAGCAATGGCCGCCGCTTTTCGCGGAGGCTCACGTTGCAGATCACGCGTATTCTTAGTAACATAGAATGCCGCACCGCTGGAGGGTGGTTTCACCGTAGCCTGATTGCTTCATAGTTCCAAACCTCCGCCTCCCCCGCCGTTGAGGGCGGAGGCTAGCCGGAATCGAACGATGCCTTCATCAGTAATCCGCCGTGCCGCGCTGTTCGTGATCCTGGGGTTGATCCTCACGGGAGGATTCATCGGCCTGTTCCTGTACAGTCCCGTGGGGACGTCGCAGGGACATGTCCGGCGGGTCTATTTCGCGGACAATATATCCTGGGTCCATCAGCTGCTGATCGACCGGTTCAATGCAGAGCACCGCGGGAGCATCGAAGTGGTCCCCGTTGACCTCCCCTTCGACAAATTCAGCACCAACGAGCGGAAGGAGCTGCTCGCCCGGTCGTTGCGCAACAAGAGTGACCGCATTGATATCTTTGCGGTGGATTTGATCTGGGTTCCCCGCTTCTCCCGGTGGAGCGAGCCGCTGGCAGGGTACTTCTCGCCGGAAGAACGTCACGCATTCCTTGATGAAGCGCTGGTCTCCTGCTCGTATGAGAGTCTCCTTGTTGCGGTGCCGCTCTATATCGATGTCGGGATGATGTACTATCGTCGCGATTTCCTGGCCCAGCTGCCTGATGCGGCCCAATGGGAGACGAAACTTCAGAATTCCATCACCTGGGAAGAGTTCTTCGAGCTTCGACGGAGACTAAAGTTCGGTGAGAAGCCTTACTATCTTTTCCAGGGGGAGGCCTTCGAGGGGCTTGTCTGCAACTATTTCGAGTTGATTGCCGGGCTTGAGGGGGATGTATCCCGTCGCGGGATCCTTGATCTCGAGGCGCCCGCGTCACGGGCAGCATTGCAGATGATGGTCGATTTCATCCACAAGACCAAAGTGAGCCCACCCATAGTAGCCGAGTGCGACGAGCAGCGGAGCTATACATACATGCTTGATCACAACGCCATGTTCGTACGGGGCTGGCCGAATTTCCTGGAGAGCTTCCGCAGGACCTATGCTGACACCGTGAAGCTGAACGCGATCGGGCGGGCGGCTCTCCCGCACTTCACCGGCAGACGCCCGGTCTCCGTGTTCGGCGGCTGGAACCTGATGATCTCAAAGAACTCGCCGAACAAGGAAGCCGCACTGCAGTTCATCCGATTCCTGCTATCGGTCGAGACGCAGAAGAACCTCTTCGAATCAGGCGGCTACATTCCCGTGAACAAACGCGTCTACGGCGATGAGCAGTTCATGGCGCGGCATCCCGATCTCGCTTTCTATCGTCGCCTTCTCGCGAACGGCGTCCATCGTCCTGCCTTTGAGGAATACACGAAAATCTCCGATGTGATCTCGCATTTCGCCAACCTTGCGCTGAAGAGGGAAATGTCGGTGCGCGAAGCGTTGGAGCGGTCGTCCCAGATCCTTCGCGACAACAGAGTCCCGGTTAAGTGAGCGGCTGAGGAGATGAAACGAAACCTGGGAGGATGGGCCGAGGGGTTGAAGAGTTACCGTTTGGAGATCAGGCATGTCACGGTCCTGTTCATCGTTCTCCTCATCTTCCAGATCATTGTGTCATTCCTCCATAAGGCGTCCCTCCAGAAGTCGCTCGTCCATACTCAGGAATGGTATCAACAGGATTCCGCCGAGCGGCTGGCGAACCTGACGGCTACCTCTCTCGAGCTCCTGCTGGAATCCAAGACTCAGCGGGAGAAGCAGAGTGAGGCGGAGATCCGCAGGATGGTCCAGGGGTTCAACATCGTCCTGAGCCAGCAGATTCTCAGCCAGAGCGTCCAGGAGGTCTGCATTCTCATCCCGCGGGATTCGCTCGTGTTTGCGGTCGATGACGGCCGTGTCCTCTATGCATCTGTTTTCGAAAATCTCAAAGATATCCCCCCGTCGGCGGCTCCCCATGCGGCGGCGATCTCCCTGTACACCGGTCTGAGAAAGCAGATCGAGGCACGGGAGCAGATCCACACGATCGTCGAAGGGAAGCAGACGTTTCACGTTTTCGTCCCCTTTGTTCCCCGCGGAGAATTTGTGGGTGTCGTGTACATGAAAAACACCCCGGATTTCAGCTTCATCACCGGGGAGATGACATCGAGCTATGACGAGACAACGCTCACATTCCTGGCCCTCATTCTGTTCGGCCTTCTGGCGATGTTCTATCTCTCATCGTACACTTTGAAGGAAAGAGATGATGCGCAGAAGCTTCTCTTTGACAAGGAGAAGGAGCACTTGACCGAACAGATCAATCACCAGAAGGAGATGCTTTTCACAAAGAGGATCTATCACACGCATCACAAGGCAGAAAAGGTGATGGGTTTCATCAAGGATGATCTGCGGAGTCTCTCGGAGAAGAATATCGAGGAGACGAAGGCCCGCGTGACCAAGTATTCCAACTTCATCGCACGGGTGATCTACGATATGAAATGGTACGATCCGCCTGTCCAGACGATCCGGAGCCCGCTCTTCCGGACAGATCTGAACGATGTGCTGAAATTTCTGGTGCACAATGTCTTTCTTCGGGTTTCCACAAACCACGACAAGTTCCAATTTGTGTTTGATCTTGACGAGCATCTTCCGATGGTTCCCGTCAATGAATTCGTTGCCTGGGAAGCATTTGAGCCGGTCATCCAGAATTGCATAGACCATGGTCTGGCACAGAAGCTTGTGGTCACCGTGCGGACGCGATTCGACCCGGGGGCTGGAATGATTCAGGTCATGATCTCCGATAATGGGAGCGGTATCGAGCCGGCTCTTCTGGAGAAAGGCGATCGCGGCGTGAAGCGCGTTTTCCAGGAGCATGTTACCACCAGGGGAGCGGAAAACGGGCATTCGGGGTATGGCTGCTACATTGCCCACGAGATAGCCACGCAGCGTTGCGGGTGGGACCTTGACGCTGAGAACCTCCCTTCTGGTGGGTGCCAATTCATATTTTCTATTCCTCACAAAGGATAGAGGGGTTTCATGTTCGGCGGCAACATCATCCAGGTGTTATTGATTGAAGACGAAGAATTCGATGTCCGGAGGGTGATGAACACGCTCGATCCCTTCAGTGACCGGATCGCGGTGCGCGATGTGGTTTCCAACGGCTCACGCGCACTCGAGCTCTTGCAGGAGCACAAAGACGGGTATGATATCGTCATCATGGACTATCAGATCGTCGGCGGATTGATGGGGGACCAGCTCATCCGCGAGATCAAAAGGATAGACCCTGCATTGCAGATCATCGTGATCACCAAGATGACCGTCACCATCACCGATTTCGCATTTGCCAACCGGCTCTTGCAGGCGGGGGCCTTCTGGTACTGTACAAAGTATCCCGGCGACATCGAAACGCACATCTATCAGCCGAACGACTTCGTCCTGAGCATTCTCAATGCGTATCAGAAGCGACAGCTTGAGAAGGAACGGTCGCGCTCCACCAGGAGATTCGCGCGGACGATTGAGGGAATCCTGGAACAGAAGAAGGTCCTCGGGGTCTCACCCGCAATCCAGGATCTGCATCGTCAGATCCGCAAGTGTGCCGAGAGCAATGCCAATGTTCTCATTACCGGAGCGTCGGGGACAGGCAAGGAGTTCGTTGCCAACAACATTCATTACCTGAGCCAGAGGAAATTCGAAAACTTCGTGCCGGTCAACTGCGGCGGGCTTCCGGACGAACTGGTGGAAAGCGAGCTGTTTGGCTACGAGAAAGGGGCGTTTACGGGGGCGAATGCGAGAAAGCTCGGTCTCTTCGAGGTGGCCAATCACGGTACCCTGTTCCTGGACGAGATTGCGGAACTCCCCCAGCAGGCTCAGGTGACGCTGCTCCGTGTCCTCCAGGACGGCGAAATTGAAAAGATCGGACGGACGAGCAAGATCAAAGTGGACGTCCGGGTGATTGCCGCAACGAATCGGAGCCTGGAGGAGGACGTGGCAGCGAAGCGATTCCGGGAGGACCTGTTCTACCGGCTGAACGTCGTGCTCATCGCGATTCCCCCGCTCCGCGAGCGGAGGGAAGACATCCCGGTGTACCTCGACTATTTCTTCAGACTCTACTGTGGCGAGGTGAATAGGGAGGTTCCGCATCTTGAGCCGGCGGCAGAGCGCCTCCTTCTGGAGCATGATTGGCCCGGGAATGTCCGGGAACTCCGCAACGTGGTACAACGACTTTTGTTCGATAGTGACCGCCTTATCGCGGAGGAGCACGTTGCCAACGCGCTCGGGAGCGGGCACTCCGGGCAACGACAGAATGGGGGTTTTGTCTTTACGTTCTCGGAGGGGGATGAAGTGGTGCCGTGGCGAACCATGGAACGGTCGATGCGCGAAAAATACTTCCGGTTTGTACGCCTCCATTCCGCGTCGAGTGCAGAGGCCGCCAAGAAACTCGGCCTCGCCCCGCCGAACTATCACCGGATGTGCAAGGAACTCGGGATTAAATGACCCCCAGCGGAAAGCGCGTCCTCTTCTGGAGCCTCACCCTCCTGCTTCCGCTTGCCGTCCTGGCAGGTGTCGAACTCCTTTTCCGCGCGACGGGGTTCTTTGCGCCGGAACCACTGGTTGTTGAAGTGCCGGATTCTCAGGGAGCCTTGGTCAAATTCAACCCATGGGTCACCCGAAGGTATTTCGATTCGACATTCGCGGCACTTCCGAATCTCGCACCGGAGTCCTTCGCGCGCCAGAAAGGCACCTCCACGTTTCGCATCCTTTGCCTGGGTGAATCGACGACGGCCGGATTCCCGTTCGAATCACAGGTGCCATTCCCCGCCCAGCTTCGCGAGATTCTCGCACACGCCTACCCGCATAAGAGGATCGAGGTGCTGAACGCAGGCATATCTGCCATAAGCTCTTATGTCGTTCTGGACCTCCTTCCTGAGTTGCTGCAGGAAGCCAACCCCGATCTCATCGTTGCCTATCTTGGGCACAATGAATTCTACGGCGTGTATGGAAGCGGGTCGACACTTTTTCCGGCGAAGAAGCGGGCTCTTGTGACAACGATGCTCCGTCTCCAGCATCTTCATTTCGTGCAGATGGTGAAACGCGGGTTGCGTGCTCTTAGAACGCACCCTGTTCGTTCACCGGGCAACCGTACGCTCATGCAGAGCGTCGTGGGAAACCAGGAGATTGCCTTCGGATCGCCGGAATACAGGACGACGATGGATGCTTTTCGCGCCAACCTCGAAGCGATGGCGGATCTCTGCCGGGACCGCGGCGTTCCCATGGTGATCGGTAACCTCGTCGCGAACGAACGTGACCAACCGCCGTTCCATAGTCTGGTCGATTCTGCACGCGGCCCTGACGTCGCGAGGACTGTGGGAGCCGCTCTGCATTCCGGCGATAGTCTGCTTGCGGCGGGGCAACTTCCGGGAGCCGAGGCAAGGTTCCTGGAGGCCTGGCGTGCTGACAGCACCAACGCCGACGCATGGTTCGGGATCGGCCGCGTGCGGCTTTCGCAAGGCGACAGCACCAGGGCGCTCGGGTGGTTCCTTGGGGCAAAAGACCGCGATGCTATGCGTTTCCGGGCCAGCGAGGAGGCCAACGCCATTGTCACAGCCACGGCCATAGCGAAGGGGCTCAGACTTGCCAATATGGTCGATGCTTTCCGTGGCGCGTCACCCCGGGGGATTATTGGCAAGGAGATGATGGTCGACCATTTGCATCCCAACCCCCGGGGCTATTACCTGATGGCTGAAACAGTGTACCGCGCCGTGGTTTCTTCGGGTGTGCTTCCATCTCCCGACTCTGCTTTTACTCTCCCTGATACTCCGTACGGAGTGACGGATCTCGATTGGGAGATCGGGCTTGTGAAGATCTTTCCCATGCTCCACGAGTGGCCATTCGGACATGAGAAGGTCGCACGGGCAGAGTACCGATCGCACGGTGATACAGCAGCAACCCGGATTGCGGTGCAGTATCATCGTGCCGGCTTTGCGTGGGCGCGGGCACACGATATGATGGCCCATCTGTACCTTGAGCGGGGAAACCTCGAGCTGGCACGGAATGAATACCGCGCGGTCGCAGTCCATCAGCCGGACGATCCCTGGCCTCACCAGCAGATCGCCGCTCTGTATGAGTCGGAAGGGAAATGGCCGCTCCGGTCAGCTTCATTACAGGAGGCGCTGGTGAGGTCTCCAGTGAAGGGGATGATTGCGTACCAACTCGCGATAAGCGAGTGGAGGCAGGGACATCTGGATAAGGCCATCACGGCGATGGATTTTGCAGCCGGAGCTCCTGAGTTGAATCGCACGGAACGTCAAAATGCCCAGTTTTACCTGGCGGGTTTTCTTTCCGACAACAATCGCCGGAACGATGCTATAAGGGTGCTCCGCACGATGCTTGCCGAGGACCCGTCATTCATGCCTGCACGGCAGTTTCTCTCGAGGCTGGTGCCACATGAACCGAATGATCACACACCATGAGTGGTGCTGGAAAGGGATATTCCATGAAGCCATTGCCGGTCATCGTCGTCTTTCTGATAACGGTCCTCTGTTGGTCCGTTCCGGCCCGTTGCCAGACGAAACCATACCGGGGAGCCGAGTACCGCACGATTGGAACCATGACCTACGGGCGCTTCGAGGTGCGTATGCGGTCCGCGCAGGTGTCGGGAATGCTTGCATCGTTCTTCACGTACTTTGATCCCGCGAACCCCTGGAACGAGATCGATATCGAGCCTATGGGGCGCTACAGCAATGAGACCCAGTTTAATACGATCGTCCCGACGCAAGCAAACAATCACGTTCAGCGTCAGCCATTGCCCTTCAATCCCCACGCAGCCTTTCACGTATATGCGATTGAGTGGACACCGGACTATGTCGCCTGGCAGGTGGACAGCGTGGAGGTGTTCCGTCAGACCGGCGCGCACATTGCTCAACTTGTCCAACCGCAGAAACTCATGATGAACATTTGGCAGCCGAGTGACGTGAACTGGGCTGGCACGTTCAATCCTGCGGAGCTTCCGGTGTACGCCTACTATGACTGGATAAAATACTACGCCTATACACCGGGGAGCAACGGCAGCTTTACGCTCCAGTGGACAGATGACTTCACATCCTTCGACGCGACGCGCTGGCAAAAAGCCACACACACATGGGACGGAAACAACAGTCAGTTCGTCCAGGACAACGTTGCGTTCAAAGATGGATATATGATTCTCTGTCTCACCGACAACCTGCATAGCGGGTACTCCGGTGCGACGATCGGTGACAAGGATGTTGACCCTCCGTATCTCGTTTCCGCCAGGGCTTCCATTCACCAGATCAGAGTGCTCTTTTCCGAACGTCTGGACAACGCGAGCGCTCAAAACGCCGGCAACTACATCGTACCGGGAGCGACGGTCCAGGCAGCGTCGTTGCTGGCAGACCAGAGGACCGTGATGCTGGATATGGCTGGCCTGAACCTTTCGGGGTCGCTCAGTCTCATTGTCGTGGGGGTCAAGGATCTGTCGGGCAACACCATGGCGGCGAAATCGATCAAGGTAGTGATGCCGCTTCCGCTGCCGATCAGGATTGATGTAGGGGGCACCGGCTCATCAGGATACCGTGCGGACTCCGTCTGGAACTTCTCAAGCGATTACGGTGCGGTGGGAGGAGCGATCGTCCAGCAACCTGCGACCATCGACATAGCCGGTACAACAGAGGATGACATCTTCCGTTCCGCACGGGAAGGAATTTCCTTCTATAAAATCCGGGTTCCGGCGGAGCTGACATACACTGTATCGCTGATGTTGGTCGAGTCGAAATACCAGGCCGCCGGAAAACGCGTGTTCGACGTAAAACTTGGTGGTTCACAGACCATGCATGTTGACATCTACCAGCAGGCGGGTTACAACACCGCGTGGCAGCCGGTATTCCGTAACGTCATTGCTCCGGACGGTCTGATCGATCTGACCTTTGCCCCGGTTGTGGACAAGCCGGTTGTCAGCGGAATCAGTATCGAGCCCCTCGGGGATGGAGTCGAAGGGGAGACCAGTAACCCGAGGGGTGCCGGACCCGAGTTCGGCACGTTCCCCAACCCCTTCAACGGAACGACGAACTTCAGGTTTTCGCTTTCAAGGGGCGGAGCTGTGACAATACAGGTCTTCGACATTTTGGGTAGAAGGGTCTCAAGCCTTCCTCTTGGGTACCGGGAGAAAGGCGAGCATTCGGTCCGCTGGAATGCGCAGAACCTGGCAAGCGGAGTATACGTCTGCTCCTTGTCAGCAGAGGGTCAATTCCGTTCAAAGCGGGTCCTGCTTGCAAGGTGACGGTATTCACAATCCCCTTATTAAACTGATAACATCAGTCTTATTGCGGTAATAATGCGGAGTCTACAGAGCTTCGGAGATCCTCCGCTTTGCCCCCTATTTCACTCATTCTTTCTTCCCCCGGTCTGGCACATTCTATGCAACGTAAGCACCGGGTGCATCTCCTGCGGACTACGGTTCCTCCGTCCACCAGTTGCCATCTACCATTTTTTACTTTCGCATGATCGCTTGCTACCGTCCCCTATGCAGGGTCTTTCTGATGTCGGTCCTGGCTGTTGGCCTGGCCGCTGCGCAGATCGCATCTCTCCCTGCCTCGTTCGGAATCCGGACGGTCAATGGTATCACGGTCCCGTTCCAGAATGGCATGCCCGTCCCGTGCTTTGAAAAACAACGGCGCCCGGTCATCGACCTCCGCGGTGTCTGGCGCAAGGAACGTTTCACTGCCGACCATGCAGTCTCTCTGGGGCTCCGTGATTCTGCGGGCTATGTGGCGTTGAAGGCCGAAGCCGGTAACCGCATTATGCCTGAATTCAACGATGCAGCATGGGCAGCGAAGAATATTCCTTCCGTGGAGAATACGCTGAACGGTCTAGACAAACGACCCGAAGACTACGAAGACGGTGTGTGGTATCGGCGCGCTTTCACCCTGCCGGACAGCCTCAAGGGGCGGTTCGCCCGATTGAATTTCTATGCCGTGAACTACGTTGCCGATGTCTGGCTCAACGGCCAGTACCTGGGTTACCACGAAGGAGGGTACACAGCCTTCTCGTTCGACGCAACCAGGGCGCTTCGCGTCGACACAACAAATGTTCTGGTTGTCCGCGTTGACAACCCCGCGTGGGGCTCGCGGAACGACATCGTTCCGTACGGTACACTCCAGCATAAACCCGACTGGTTTAACTTCACCGGCATCATTCATGACGTCTATCTGGAATTCTCCAGTAGCATCTCTATAGCCCGTGTAGAAGCAGTCCCCCAATCTGTTGATGGGACCGTACAGGCCACGGTGACCCTCTGGAACAAATCGGGGAGTACACAGAATGCCCAGCTGAATATCGAAGTGTTCTCGGCCAGGGTCGACTCGGCCAACATCCAGGCGGAGTCGGCATCAGATCTCATGGGTTCTCTGGCTGCCAGTCAGAGTGTCGCCGGAATTACCATCCCGGCTGATTCAGCAATCGCCAGCCGGGTGAATGTGATAATCCCCTCGCCGAAACTCTGGTCTCCCAAACACCCAAACCTGTATGTCCTCCGTGCGACCCTCCTCCTTGGCACACAGGCAGTGGATGAGGTGTGCACGCAGTTTGGGGTTCGAACGCTCGCGATGAAGGGAAACGCCCTTCTTCTCAACGGCAAGCCGATGTTCTTCCCGGGTGTCGCGCGGCACGAAGATCATTATTCGTACGGCCGAAGCGTCCCAAAATCCGTGATCTTTTCGGACCTCCAGAAAGTGGTCGGTCTGAACGCTACGTTTCTTCGGACCGCTCATTACCCGAATCACCCTTACACGTATCTCATCGCGGACAGGCTGGGCATTGCAGTCCTTGAAGAGATTCCCGTGTGGTGGTTTGACGAATCGAACGCATGGTTAAAACAGGATTTCTTCCGTCACATTCACGAACAGATGTGGAGGGAGATGCTCTTCAGAGATAGAAACCGGCCGAGTATCCTGTTCTGGAGCACGTGCAACGAATGTCTTGACCAGACCAACCGGAAGAATTTCATTCAGCGTCTCAACGCTGAACTGGACACCCAGTATCCCGATGGACGCTTCGTCACAGAGTCGGCGGCGGCCGACAGGCCGGGACCCGCTGATCCGACCCAAGCTGTGTGCGATGTCGCAGGGTGGACGATGTATTTCGGGATCTTTCACGGGAGCACGTACTACGCCGGGACAAAGCAATTCCTCCAGAATGCCCTGACAAACTATCCCTCGATGCCGTTTCTTGATACGGAGTTCGGTTACTGGTCGAAGGAGGACCTTGGCACCGCCCCGGTGCAGTTGGACGTCTTCGATTCCACGTTCAGGGCGTTCAACGAGTTTGTCGCTGTTGACAGTACAGGCACGTACCGTGCCGGTAAGCCTCTTGTTACCACGACCTGGTGGTGTGTCTTCGACTGGTATTCCATCCAGACAAGCAACCAGACGATGGGTCTATACAAGATGGACCATACAACCGCCAAGCCAGTGGCGGCCCGGCTTCGAGCGACATATAAGCCTTTCAGGGAATCGAGCGAGAACGCCCTCCTTGAAATTGCGGAGCGAACGGTCGGAATCCCCGGAGATTACCGACTTGAACAGAACTTCCCGAACCCGTTTAATCCGGCCACGACGATCAGTGTAGATTTTCCGGTTCGCAGCCAGGTGAAACTCGTCGTTTTTGATCTGCTGGGGAGGGAAGTTGCGCTCCTGATGGAGGGGGACTACTCCGCCGGGAGGTACGTTACAACATGGGATGCGCACGGGATGGCTTCGGGTGCCTACTTCTACCGTCTTTCTGCGAACGGGCATCTGTTCACACGCGCAATGATGCTTGTACGGTGATTAAATGTCGACAACTCCGCAGATATTTGAACTTCTGATCGTTCTGCTGGTGCTCACCGGGATGGGCCTTGCCGGTCTCCTTGCGCCCCGGGGGAAAAAGGGGTCGGGCACCGTTGCTTACTTCCTCGCCAGCAGGAATGTGGGCTGGCCGGCGCTCAGCATCTCGCTTGTGATGACGACTCTCTGGGGTGTCGTATCGATATCGGCTGGGCTGCACGCGCCGTTTGACGGGTCTGAAATGATTGTTCTCGGCGTAATAGCCGCTGCGGGACTTGTCATTTTTGGCGTTCTCTTCGCTCCAAGGTACAGGGAATCCCATGCCGCGACAATTCCGGCATTCCTGGCAGAACGATACGGTAAGCGAGTTGGCCTGGCGGTTGCCGTTGTTTCCATCGGCATTACCCTGTTCATTCAGATTCCGTTCACCATACTTGTCGGAAGTCGCCTCTTGAACGGATTCTTGGGGTGGGAGTATATGTCATCTGCGCTTCTGATGATTGTTGTTCCCGGTTTGTGCGTCATAGCAAGGGGCTACCATGGCGTTATCGGGATGCAGATCGCAGGCGGCCTTGTTTGCGGAGCGGGGCTTCTGGTTCTGGCGTTCAACGGATACTCTTCCGCCGATCCCTTGCTTGGTCGCCTGCTGTTTGAGACTGGTCTTCCATCGGTGATGCTGTTGACGGGGATGGCTCTGCTTGGTCTCTGGTACACCTGCATTGATCAATTTGCCGGCCATCGGAGTTTTGTGGCCCGGTCATCCGCAGCGGTACGGAACGGTTCGGGAGTTGCGGCGGGTCTGGTCGTTCTCGGCATCGCCGCCGTGGCAGTCGGTTTCGGGAGAGCAGTGTTGCCTGCGGGGCAGGGATTGAGCAGCGGCACCGTAACAGCGGCTTTCCTGGGGGCAGCCATACTATCCCTCGGAATTGCCTCGTTGTCCGGGTATTTCATGAGCGTTGCCACGCTCTTCACGGTTGATCTTTTTCTTGTGCACCGGAAGAAGTGCGACGAAGTGGCACTGGTTATGGTCGGCCGCATGACGAACACCGCGGCGGCTCTTCTGGCGATTCTTGCGGCGTCATCGGTGGCATTCATGGGGGACCGGAGCATTGAGTGGATGACCCGCGCGGTTGTCGTAGCGGTGCCTCCGGTGGTGGCCGTAACAACGATCGGATTGTTCTGGCCGCGGATGCACGGCCGCGGGGCATCGTGGGCCTTGGGAGTCGGATGGCTGACCGGCCTGTTCCAGGTCGGGATCTCGACTGTGGGAATCGCCGGACCGATGCAGGCGGCGCTCCTGACGTTTCTCTCTTCCGCTCTCGTCCTTGTTGCAGTGAGCCTGGCTTCGGCCCCGCTGGGGGCGCTCGGGACACTGCCTCAGGTGTCTTTGGAGGAAGGGCTCGGGGTACGAAGAACATGAAGTGTCTGTCGGGAGCTGCGCTTGCAGTCGGACTCCTGATCACCGGCTGCGCGAAGCACGAGGAGCCGAAGGTGATCGTTGCGCATATCGGAACAAGCGCCATCGAAAAGAAGGAACTGGACCGTTCCTATGCTTTGCACCCGCAATGGAAGAAGGGCCAAACGGAATTGCAGTCGTACCTGACCCAGATCGACCAGCTTATCACCCAGAAGATCTACGCCCAGGAGGCGGAGAAATCGGGGATGGATCGGGACTCGCTGATGAACAGTTACCTTGACTTTCTGAAGCAGAAGGAGATGATCAAAGGTCTCTACCGCCGGCAGGTGAGGGAGAAGGTGAAGGTGGACGAGGCTGAAGCGCGGCGGATGTATGAGTGGTCAAAAAGCAAAGTGGATTTCGAATATGTCTTTACCCGTGATTCGGCACGGTGCGCTGCTGTCGCCGGGCAGCTTGCCGGTAAGGGGGTCAACGATATAGGCATGGCTGCTGATTCCTCCGTTACGTCGGGCAAACGTGAAGGTGTTCAAATAGGATCCGTTGCTCCGGAGCTTGAACGGATACTGTTCACATCGCAGTTGCATGATGTCAAGAGTTTGCGGATCGCCGGCGGGTTCATGGCCGTGAAAATCACCGGTGGGACGCAGGAGAAATTCCTCTCCGAGAACGAGTTCATTTTGCAGCGGCAGAAGGTCGAAAAGCTTGTCGGTGAACGGAAAGCGGATTCCATTTCCTCCCATTATATACACGCGATCATGGTTGACAAGGACCTTCGCCTCAACGCGCCGGTTTTCTGGGCGCTCGCGGAGCATTTCTTTCGCCGGGTGAAAGAGGCGCATGTCGATCCGATGAAGATACAGAGTGTGAATGTAACAAGCGATGAACTTCAGACACTCCAGGGGGACCTGTCGCATATGGGCGACGCGACAGTGGCAACTCACCGTGAAGGCAAGCTGACGGTCCGGCAGCTGATGGATGCTCTCTCAACCATGCCCGGTTCGCTCCGCCCGCACGTGCGGACGCCGCAAAACCTGAAGGATGCGATCGGGGGGATCGTCAGGAATCAGTACCTGTTCAAGGAGGCGGTGCGGCAGGGTCTGGACAAGGACCCGGAGGTCTTGTATGAGTACCGCCTTCAAAAGGACGAGGCGCTGGCGTCGGCGTACTATGCGTGGAAACGGGCCGGGATCGAGGTGACACCGGATGAGGTGGAGATTTTCAAGAAGCGCTCGCCGGTTTCGGAAGAACAGGTTTTTTTCAAGTTCAACATGACGGCATTGGCCAGGGATGCGAAGACCGACAGTATCCTTACGGCAGACCTTCCCCGGCTCAAGTCGCAGTACGCCATCAACCTTGACACAGCCAGAGTCCGTTCCATGCTTAAAACTCCCGACCATGTCCTCAACGAGGATCCGATACGGATGTATGTTCGGGAGATATTTCAGTAACACCATATACCATAATCCACCATTTCACATCACATTCACTGAAGGGACCCTCTATGAGGACGTATTTCCGACATACTGCGGTTGTCGTGCCTCTGGTGTTGGTCGTGTTGCTAGGATCTCTCCCTGCCCGGGGACAGCTCAAAGTCAACACGTTCGACAGAGCGGTTACGGATTCGATGTTTGCTATCGTTTTCAACGGCTCAGCAAACAACACGGAACCAAAACCGATTCACATCATCTCTGACGACGCAACAACCAAGCGCGAGGGAACAGCATCGCTCAAGAACGTCTGGCGTGTTCACACGACCGAATCGTGGGGTGGCCTGAACATGCTGAGCATGACGCTCCCGACAAAGAACACCCAGAGCTATTTCGCCAACAACTACAGAAAAGTGTTTGGCGACAGCACGTACGTGGATTGGGACGGCGCCACGAACTTGAGTCTCTGGTACAACACGGCAAAGCGTTCCACTGCCGGTGACGTCGTTCAGATGAGGTTCCACATTTATGAGGGTGGGCCGGGCTCCAAATACTAC
>DAIUKN010000014.1:0-15706 GCA_036848195.1 Bacteroidota bacterium | reverse complement strand
GAATTCCTGCGCGAGTGCAACACAGTCCTGCATACTGACACCCGAGACGGGGACAAAAGGCACAACATCGGTGGCACCGATACGGGGATGTCCTCCGTGGTGCTGTGCCATGTCGATCAGCTCTGCGGCCTTTTTCGTTGCAGCAAACGCCGCCTCCACAACCGCCACCGTGTCGCCGACGAACGTCACCACAGTCCGATTGTAGTCCTTGTCCGGCTCGGCGCTGATGAACTTGACTCCGTGCACGCCGTTGATTGCGCCGGCTATAGCGTTGATGGTCTTGATGTTGCGTCCCTCGCTAAAGTTCGGGACACATTCCACGATTTTTGACATAAGGACTCCGGCTATCAGAATTCCAGGATCGTTCCATTCTTAATCGTGGTCCGGATCTGGTTCGTTCCAAAATGATACGCCAGGAACCGGTAGTCGGGTATATCGGCGACAAGGAGATCGGCCTGCTTGCCGACCTCGATACTCCCAATCGTGGACGACAAGCCCAGGGCTGCCGCTCCGTTGAGAGTCGAGGCGGTGAGCGCCTCCTCGGGAGAAATATGCATCTGCGTGCAGGCGATGGTCATCATCAGCGGCATCGAGAACGACATGCAGGAGCCGGGGTTGAAATCACTCGCGATCGCGACCGCGACCCCCGCGTCAATCAGGGTGCGCGCAGGAGCATAGCCGTGATTCAGGAAGAACGATACGCCGGGAAGCAGACATGAGACAACCCCGCCGTCACGGAGTGCGGCGACGCCGCGCGCCGTGACATGCTCAAGATGATCGGCGGAGACCGCTCCCACCTTCGCGGCGAGTTCGGCCCCGCCGAGGGAGGTCAGCTCGTCCGCATGAATCTTCGGCATCATTCCCCAGCGCTTCCCTTCTTCCAGGATCTGCTCTGACTCCGCAAGGCCGAAGAATCCCTGCTCGCAGAAGACGTCGCAGAACATTGCAAGTTTCTTCCTGCCCGCATAGGGAATCATCTTTTCGCAAACCAGAGAGACATACCCCACCGGATCATCCCGGAACTCGGGGGGTACGGCATGGGCACCGATGAACGTCGGGACCACCGTCATGATTTCCTCGTTCCGGAGCTCGTTGATGGCCTCAAGCATCTTGACTTCCGAATCCATCTCAAGGCCATAACCGGTCTTGATCTCCACGGTGGTCGTCCCGTGTTTCATCATCTCCGTCATAAAGGCGGCGGTGCTGCGCTTCAATTCCTTCTTGCTCGCGGCGCGGACGTTCCTGATGGTACTCAGGATGCCGCCTCCCTGCTCAGCAATCTGCCGGTAGGTCGCCCCGTCTGAACGCTGCGCAAACTCCGACTCCCTGCTCCCGGCAAACATCATATGGGTGTGAGAGTCAACGAATCCGGGGAGCACAACACCGCCCTGGGCGTCGAGCTCGGGGACACCTTTCGGGGTTCCGCCGATCCAGGCGGTCTTCGGGCCAGCCCACACGATCTTTCCGTCGCGGCAGAGAATCGCTGCATCGCGCTGTATTCCCAGGTCCCGCATTCCGGGGCCGGTTTTCACTGGTTTCCCGTGGGCCGCGACGGTCACCAACTGGGAAATGTTGGTTATGAAAAGATTCACAAAAGGCTGGAATCGTACAGGTGGACGCTCGGGTACTGCTCGAAATGTTCAAAAAAGATAAGAAAAGTGGGATGGATCCGCAAGCCCGGCTACCGGTTACGGCGGGAGAGTTCCCTCAGAATGAGTGGAGAAAGGGCCGGAATGCTATTATCGCGCTGCATCAGCCCGGCATAAGTGGAGAAGAAACTGATAGGGCCGGCCGCAATGGTCTCTCGCAGGGCGGTACGTCCAAGTGTCTGATCGATCTGGCGAGCGATGATCATCCCGGCAATCGCTCCAAAATTCTCCCAGTAGCCCGATGTGTTTGCGGTGCGGAGAATGTCGTAAGCCCGGCGCTGTGACACGCCGGGCGATAGCAGTTCTGCCGCAGAGGCGTTAAAGGCCGTCATCGCCACAGAGATCTTCTCCTGCCAGTCGGCCGGAAGTCTCCCGCGAGAGCTCTGGATCAGCGACAGGTAGTACGCGATCCCCTCGTTGTGCGCGAGATCGAGAAGATGGTCAAAATATGAATCATGCTCCGCATAGTAGGCGCGCCAGACCTGCGACTGATCCTTGTACGATCCGAAGGCGGCATGAAAGACTTCATGAGCGACGACGCCCAGCAAACCGATGAAGCGTTCATCGACGGAGCGGCCGTAGTAGACTGCCTTGGCCAGGTTCACCACAATCGTGAGTTCCCCCTCCCCCTCTCCAACAAAAGCAGGGGTATTGCCGCGCCAAACCACACGTCTGACGAAGGCATCGATGTTCTGATGGCCGAACGCCACAATGTAGATGGGGAGCCTCGCTCGCACCTTCGACCCGGCAGGAAAAAGCTGCTCGACGGTGCTGATAACTTTCTGCGCGAAGTTTCTCCTCTGCAGTTCCAGAAAGAGTTCTTTGATCGCAGCAACATTTTGCCGCGCATCCTTCATCCGGAAAACGTCGTCGCCAAGGCTCTGGTTGAACTTCGCAGACCCCAGCGCGCGTTCCAGATCGGCAAGTTCCAGCCGTCGCTGGGCCAGCATCGCGGTGGTCGCGACGGCGATCTGACTCCCCCGTAGCTGAGCGATATCGTCGGGCCGGCCTGAGAGACCTTGATAGAGCTCGATGGTCTTCTCGGCAGAGAGGGCGTTGACGTCGAGAACCACCTGGAACTCACCGTAGTCCTGCGCGGGGAGAGCGATCGGAATGAGAAGAAGGAAGAAGAGGAACCAGGTACGGTTGCTTCCCCGGCCGGGCCGTACAAAACAGGGACGATTCGGCATCACGCAACCTTCACCACAACCATGGTCATGTCATCGTGTTGCGGCGCCTGGCCGACATGTCCCTGGACTTCGGCTCGAATGGCCTGCAGCAGCGCCTCCGCCGTCCGATGTTCCAGGCCGGGCTGCTGGAGATATTGCTGCAGCCGATCCAGACCGTACATTTCCTTTTCGGCATTCATGGCGTCAGTGAAACCGTCGGTCAGCAGAAGCAGAATATCGCCGCGGGCAAGCTGCACGGTGCGCTCCTCAAACGAGCTGTCTTCTTTCATCCCTAGCGGGAAATGAACACCGACGGAATCCAGCCAAGTGACGCTGTCGCCCGATCGAAGGAGCGGCTTCGTCTGGCCGGCATTCGCAAAGGTAACGGTTCTTGCCGGAATGTCGAGCACGGCGAGCAGAAACGCCACGAACTGGCCACGGCGCGAATTGGTGAAGACTGCCCGGTTGAGGCGCGTCAGAATGTCGGCGGGTGACGAAGTCTGCCGGGACTCACTGGCAAAAGCCCCGCTGGTGAAGACCGCCGACATGGCGGCCTGCATCCCCTTCCCCGAGACGTCAAAAACCGAGATCCCCAGCCGCGTGCGGCTGGGCCCAAAGCAGGTATAGTTGAAGAAATCTCCCCCGACTTCCTTGGCTGGAACGGAGAGTCCGGCAATGTCGAAACCTTCGATATCGGGATTGGACTTCGGCATGAGTGCGGTCTGCACTTCGTTGGCGAGGCGGAGTTCGGTCTGCAGCGACTGCTTCTCGCCGCGCTCCAGGGAGACCACCCATACCAGAAGGTTGACCGCGCCAAGGACGAGTCCGCCGGTAATCACCAATGGCATGAGACCCGTCCCGATCTTCATGAACGCAGCAACAACGCCCAGCGCGATCAGCGTGAACGCAATCACAATGATCCGACGGCGGTCCTGGGGAATGTCGCTGTAAATTTCATCGCTCCAGAGCAGGGAAAACAAGAGCGCATCCCAGAGCTTGATTTCCTGGGACGCAGTCTCCATCTTCCGCCTTGTCTCCTCTTTTCGCCCGATGAGAAGCACGCGCAGGCGCTCCCAGAGCATATAGAGGAGTCCCGCAATGATGAGATCGAATCCAAATCGTCCCCATTCGGACTGATTCACACCCTCCAGAAAAGCGTTCAGAAGTTCGATAACGACGAGGACTTTGAGGAGTGTGATGAGGATTTTCTTGAAGCGGATGGGGTCGATCATCGGGGGATCACTGATTCGGTCGCCAATTTCCTTTAGCCTGCTCCCTCTGGCAATACGTTGCATGTTGCCGGCTAACGCCCTAGCCCGCTTCTCGAATTCAGAAGCGGCTATCTCCACCTTCTGGTGTACGTCGGAAAACACGGGAAGGTTCACGAACTTCCCCTCCCGCCGTTTCTTTCTCCTGTCCGGTCCCTTTCGGAGTACCCGGGGCAGGAGAGAACCGGCAGCCGGGGATATTTGGCGAAGTGAGTGTCGGTCCTGGAGAGCCTGCAAAGCAGGAACGCGCTCCCCTTCGCGCTCACGAGTCGCTCAGCATGGGCGCATCGTTCACAGATTCCGGCTCTCCCAACCGCATTCTTCAGAGGCATTGCAGAACGTGGGGGGTGCGACCACCGAGCCCCCCTTCCGGCTTCTTCGCGAATCAGGAAACTGCGGCAGATGCTGGATCGTTCGCCACCGGCTGTGCTGGTCGCGCCTGCCACAGAGAGAGAGAGCAACCATCCGGAGTCGCGAACTGCGCCATCCACCCCATCTCCCCAACCGGCGACTTCTTCATCAAGACCTTCCCCTTCGCCTTCTTGATCTCTTTCAGCTTGGCATCAATGTCTTCTACTTCGATATAGATGCCGACCTGTCCCTTTTTCGGCATCTTCTTGACTTCGAAAAACCCACCGTTCGGGGGGCTCCCGGCCCGGAACATCACGTAGTCCATCTCAGGGACGTCCGTGAATGTCCAGCCGAAGACCTTCCCGAAAAACTTCTTTGCCTTTTTGAAGTTTGTCGTGGGGATCTCAACATGACCGATACCGTGCATACGCTCCTCCTGTGGTGAATGATACTTCTCCGTGTGAAAGTCCAGACCAGTTTCAGTTACCTCCCGCTCACGTTTCGCCCTCACGATGCTCCTCCGTCTTCTTCATCATGGGCACTTTGACTCCCCATCGGCGGGCATTCTCGATTGCCCGCTCATATCCGGCATCCGCGTGGCGGACAATGCCCATCCCGGGATCGTAGGTGAGAACCCGTTGGAGCCGCATTTCGGCCTCCCGTGTCCCATCAGCCACCACGACCATTCCCGCGTGGATCGAAAGGCCCATGCCGACACCGCCGCCGTGGTGGACGCTTACCCAGCTCGCACCACCGGTGGCATTCAACAGTGCGTTCAGGATTGGCCAGTCGGCTATTGCGTCGCTCCCGTCTTTCATCTTCTCCGTTTCCCGGTTCGGCGATGCCACCGAACCACAATCCAGGTGATCCCGCCCGATCACGATCGGGGCTTTGAGTTCGCCGCGGGCCACAAGGGTATTGAAGATTGTTCCCATTGCTGCGCGCTCCCCGTACCCGAGCCAGCAAATGCGCGCCGGTAGTCCCTGGAAGTGAATCTGTTTCTGCGCCTTCTCAATCCAGCGGCAGAGGGGCCTGTTGAGAGGGAATGTCTCAAGAATTGCCCGGTCGGTCCGGTAGATATCGTCGGGATCCCCCGAGAGCGCTGCCCATCGGAACGGTCCCTTCCCATCACAAAACAGCGGCCGGATGTATTCAGGGACAAAGCCCGGAATATCGAAGGCCTGTGTCAATCCGTTCGCCGCAGCCTCACCCCGGATATTGTTTCCGTAATCGAACGTCACTACACCCCTCTTCTGCAAGCCGAGCATCGCCTTTACGTGCTCCACGATCGATTCCTGAGCGAGTCCGATGTAGCGCTGCGGATCCGACGCCCGGAGGGCAAGAGCTTCCTCATACGGGAGATGTGCTGGGACGTACCCGTTCAGCGTATCGTGAGCCGACGTCTGGTCGGTGAGGATGTCCACCCTAATGTTCCGGGCGAGAAGTTCGGGCAGAACTTCTGCCGCGTTACCGAGGAGAGCCACGGAGCGGGGTTCCTTCAGCTCTCTCGCTGTCTGCACGGCCAGTAGTGCCTCGTCCAGCGTTTCAGCCATCTCATCCACGTACCCGGTCTTCAACCGCTTCTCGATCCGCGCCCGGTCGACCTCAATGGCAAGGCAGGCAGCCCCATTCATTGTCGCGGCAAGCGGCTGCGCCCCGCCCATCCCGCCGAGCCCGGCCGTTACAAGAAGCCTGCCGGCCAGCGACCCCCCGAAGTACCGCTCAGCGCATGCCGCGAAGGTTTCATAGGTCCCCTGGAGAATCCCCTGCGTTCCGATATAGATCCAGCTCCCTGCAGTCATCTGACCGTACATCGTCAGCCCGAGCCCCTCGAGCCGGCGAAACTCGTCCCAGGTCGCCCACTTCGGCACGAGCATGGAGTTCGAAATCAACACTCTCGGGGCATTGTCGTGAGTCTTGAACACCCCAACGGGCTTCCCCGACTGAACGAGGAGTGTTTCATCATTCTCCAGCTCCCGGAGGGTTCGGACAATGGCGTGGTAACAATCCCAGTTTCTTGCGGCCTTCCCGACGCCGCCATATACGATCAGCTCTTCCGGCCTCTCCCCAACCTCAGGATCGAGGTTGTTCATCAGCATCCGCATTGCTGCTTCCTGTATCCACCCTTTGCAGCTGAGCGCGGTGCCCCGGGGGGCCCTGACCTTCGCGGCTCCCGCCGCCATGGACGTCATCGCCGTTCTCCGGATTGGCGGGCCGCTTTCTCCACCGCGGACCAGACGCGGAGAATATTGCCCGAACAGATCTTCCTGATATCTTCATCGGTGTATCCCAGTTTCAACAGCTCGGCCAGGAGTCCCGGATACTGCGATACATCTTTTAGCCCCAGCGGCAGGGTATCACCGACGCCGTCAAAATCTGAGCCGAGACCCACATAATCAATCCCCGCGAGTTTCACGACATGATCGATATGCGCCGCCACTTCAGCAACCCCCGGAAAACTCTTCCGGTGCGAATGCCGGTAATCCGAAGCGTATGCTTTCGCCTCTTTTCCCTCGGGCTTCAAGTGCTGCTGTTTCAGGTGCTCATCGATCTCCTTCGTCTCCTGCTCTTCTTCCTTCCGGAACCGGTCATTGATGAAGGACGAGCCGAAACTGATCTGGACAACACCCCCATGTGCCGCCAGTACCCGTATCATTTCATCGCTCATGTTTCGCTCGAACCCCGGCGTGAAATACCGGCATGACGAATGCGAGGCGATCACCGGGGCCCGTGAAAGCCTCACCACCTGGAAGAACGTGCTGTCCGTTACGTGAGAGATGTCCACCATGATACCGAGCCGGTTCATCTCCATGACCACTTTTCTTCCGAATGGGCTGAGCCCATTCCATTTCCGCTCCGGATCGTACGATGAATCGCAGATGTGGTTGCTCTTCGCGTGGGTCAGGGTAATGTACCGAATCCCCCGGTCGTAGAACAGGCGGATGTTCTTCAGTTTCCCTTCGATCGGCGAGCCATTCTCCATCCCCAGTGCCAGCAGAACCTTTGGCGAACCGGCTTCACGAAGAACATCTGACACAGAGGTGACAACAGCAAACTTGTCTGGCCAGCGCGCAGCGATGCCCCGGACCAGCGCTATCAGGTTCTCCGCCTCCGGTTTAGCCTTTCCCGTACCCTCCAGCGATGAAGGCACGTAGATCGACATGAACCCCACCGCCAGCCCTCCCTCCCGTGCCCGACCATAATCAAAATCTCCATCAGAGGAGCGAACCGACACATCGGCGTTACTCTCGTGAAGGAGCCGATACGGAAGGTCGATGTGCGTATCGACAATACCCGATGCACGTGCGAGCCGCACTGCCCGCGTTTTGAGCGAAGTGTCAGGCTCCTGAACGGTTGTCTCGCAGACTGCTTCCGCGAGAGAGCAGAAGATCATCGGCACGAGGAGGATGCACATCAGCAAGCCCGGTCCGTCGAGCGCCTTTACCGCCCTGCCGGTCATGGCTTCCACGCGATTGCCGAAATCTCAATGTTCGCCTGTTTGGGCAGCTCGCCGATCTGGATGGCAACGCGCGCAGGGTAATTTCCCTCGCGGAAGTAACCTCCATAGATCATGTTCATCTTCTGATAGTCGTTCATGTTCTTCAGATAGACTGTTGCGCTGACCACATGAGACGAGTCATACCCCGCAGCAGCCAGGACGTTTCGGAGGTTGTCGAGAACCTGTTCCGTTTCCACCTCGATATTGTCGGTCTTGAGGGCGCCGGTCTGAGGGTCCAGCGCGATCTGGCCGGAGACGAAGAGAAAATTCCCCACCTTCACGGCCGGACTGTACGGCCCGATGACATCGACGGGCTTTATGATCTTCTTCTCCGCTCCCCGGCTCATCTCCTCCCTGACGATGCGCCGGAGATCGTCCTCACCCGGACGGCAACCGGAGAGAAATACCGGTACGGCGACGAGCATGCACCAGAACGGTTTCATGGAAGTCCTTTCTGTACTTCGCCGGTACTGACTATCACGTCATTCGCGCGAGAGCAGCTTCAGCTCAAGCCTCGCCGGTTCTCCCTCTTCAGCTTTCAGGAGTCTGATTGTGTGGATGACGTCAATCCGGTGGGCCGACTGAACTCCGTCATCTTCGACGATGAAATAGTCACTGGCGATCTTGACCAGCTTTCCCAGGTTCGTCGGCATGCCCTGGTACTGCATCAGGTAATCCCTGAATGACGAGGAGGTCTTCGAGGGCGGTTGCGGCGGTGCCTGCTCGGTGGCTTGCTGCTGGGCGGGCGGCGCGGGCTGATCCTTCTTTTTCTTCTGCGCATCGGCCATTGACACCAGGACAAACACGGCCAGAAGCAGGGCCATGGCTGAGGAGAACGTTCTCGCAGAGGTTTTCATGGCTGTCTTTCCCTTCGTGAAGTTGCTGATTCAGAGCTTGTATCCGATGGTCCTTAGGAACTGCATTCGCTTCGCGATATCGGCGTCGGATTCGACCGCCCTGGTGGCAAACCCATCCACCACGCCGAGGATCGCGCGCCCCTGGTCGGTTTCCGCGACGATGACTTCTGTGGGATTCGACGTGGCGCAGAAGACACGGCAGACTTCCGACACATTCTTGACGGCGTTCAGAATGTTGACGGGAAAACCCTTATCCATGAAGATGATGAAACTATGACCCGCAGCAACCGCCATCCCGTTCTTCTTCGCGAGAGCGACCATGGCCTCGTCGTTCCCGGCAAACCGGAGGAGCGTCGGGCCGGACGCCTCGCAGAAGGCGATCCCGAATTTCATCGACGGATTCGTTTGCACGATCGCCTCGTACAGATCCTCGACGGTTTTGATGAAGTGCGAATGGCCGAGAATGAAATTGATATCCTCGGGTTTCTCGATGCGGACGGTCGAAAGGTTCATGGCAGATTCCCCTGAAGGACGACGCTCTTGAGCAACTCGGGTGTGAGCAGCCATTGGAGATGCGCTTCAGCGGACTGGCTGGCACCGCTCATTCTGACGCGGGCCACGCTTCCTGGCGGCATTGCAATGGAGAGATGGGACTGCCCGTTGATGAGGTGTCCGATCGCCATGCTCAGATCCGGCTGGTGCCCGATCATAACGACTGCCGACGCATCTCCTACCGTTCGAAGCTCTTCCAGGAGCGCCTTTGCGCGGAACCCCGGCGCGAGCCGTTCCGTTGCCCTGGGAACGATATGCCCCTTGAGCCCGCTGGCAATGTTTTCGGCGGTTTGGCGTGCTCTCCGCAAAGGGCTGGTAAGGACGATCGTGATCCCGGGATCGAGTCGTCCCAATGCCTTGCCGACGTACCTGGAATCTTCGATGCCGCGCTCCGTTAGAGGACGATCGGCATCACGGATGAGGGCACCTCCGAGAGCCACAGCCTCGGCGTGACGGATGAGGTAGAGATTCATGCTGCGCGTGACCGTGCACGCTTCTTGAGAGATTCCCGCGCTTTTGCGTACCCCGGTTTGATGTTGTCATAGATCAGCTTGATCCTCCGGTTGTACGGGATGAATGCGCTCTTCATCGCGTTGATGGTCAGCTTCTCCAGATCGTCCAGACCGAGCTTGAACGTCTGGTGTGCGATCCGGAATTCCTTCGTCATCGTGGTGTCGCTCATCAGGCGATCATCGGTATTGAGCGTCACACGGAACTTGTAACGATAGTACAGAAAGAACGGGTGTTCCGCGATGCTCTTGACCGCACCGGTGTCCACATTGGATGTGAGACAGATCTCGAGCGGTATGCGCTTGTCCAGCACGTACTGGGCAAGGTATCCCATCTTGACGATCTTCGTCCGATCCTGCCGATCAAGGCCAATATCCTCGATAAGCCTCACAGCGTGGCCGATGCGGTGGGCACCACACCACTGGATAGCCTGCCAGATACTCTCCTTGCCGAATGCCTCCCCGGCATGGACTGTGATGTTGAAATTCTCCCGCTGGATATAATGGAACGCATCGACATGTTTCTTCGGGGGGAACCCCCCCTCCTCACCTGCAAGGTCGAATCCCACCACGCCACGCTCGCGGAAATCGACGGCGAGCTCTGCCATTTCCTCGGAAAGCTTCATGTTACGCATCGCGCAGATAATCAGCCCGAATTCGACGTTGAAATCCTTCCTCCCGTGCTCCAACCCTCGCAATACGGCGTTAACAACTTCGTCCCAGTGCAGCCCCTTGTCAGTATGGAAAACCGGGGCGAACCGGGTTTCAACATAGACGACACCGTCGCGGGCCATATCTTCCATCATTTCATACGCCACCCGCTCAAGGGACTCTTCCGTCTGCATGACGCCGCAGGTATGAGTGAAGCCTTCGAGGTAGAGGGGAAGGCTTCCCCTCCTCGCGCCGCGGTGGAACCACTCTTCCAACTCTCCGGGGTCAAGCGTTGGAAGCCCCGTATACCGATGGTCGCGGGCCAGTTCGATGATCGTACCAGGCCGCAAACCCCCGTCGAGGTGATCGTGGAGAAGTGCCTTTGGAAGCGATTGTATGAGGCGTTCGGAGAGTTTCATGGAATGGTGAGTGGTGTGTACGCTGCCTAAACTAACAACAAGGGGGCAAAAAAACAAACAATTATTGACTTTCTACGCGGTTTTCTCTATATAAGACATCAAACTGGCGAAGCTCATGACCAAAAAGGAAGCCTCCATCCTCGTTGTTGACGATGAGGAAGCATTTCGTTACATGCTTTCATCGCTCCTCAGCGGAATGGGGTACAATGTCGACACAGCAGTAGACGGCGTGGCGGCAATCAACGCCATCCAGAACAAGCTCTATCATGTTGTTCTGTGCGACGTCAAAATGCCGAAGGTTGACGGGCTGGAAGTCCTCAAGTTCATCCGTGCGAACGTTCCCGGTCTCGAAGCCATCATGCTTACCGGTATGGCCGATGTCAAGACCGCTGTGGAATGCATGAAAGTCGGTGCGTACGACTACATTACCAAGCCGACGACGGCCGACGAGCTCATCGCAACAATCCAGCGGGCTCTGGAGCGCCGCCAGCTCCTCATCGACAACCTTGTGATGAAGGGCGCCCTCGACCGGCTGCAGGGACCTTTCCAGATGGTTGGCGAGAGCGAGCCGTTCCGGAAAGTTCTCGAGATCGCCGCAAAAGTCGCCCCCACAGAGTCGACCGTTCTCATCCAGGGATCCAGCGGCACGGGAAAAGAACTCATTGCGAACTTTGTGTACCAGAACAGCGGCCGCAAGGAGGAACCCTTTGTCACGCTGAATTGCGCCTCCATCCCCGACACGCTGATCGAAAGCGAGCTGTTCGGCCACGAGAAGGGTGCATTCACCGATGCACGCTCGATGAAGCAGGGCATCGTCGAGATCGCCGACAAGGGAACCCTCTTTCTCGATGAGATTGGCGACATTAGCCCCATCGTGCAGCCGAAGATCCTCCGCTTCATCCAGAGCGGAGAATTTCGCAGGGTCGGCGGCAACACCACTCTGACCGCTGACGTGCGGATCCTTTCAGCCACCAACAAGAACCTGAAAGACGAGGTCCGGGAGGGACGGTTCCGGGAGGATCTCCTCTACCGGCTTAACGTCATCACGATTGAGATACCTCCCCTCCGTCAGCGAAAAGCCGATATCCCGCTGCTCGTCGCCTCCTTCATCAACAATAGAATGAAGACCAAGGTCAAACCCTCCGTCTCCCCCCGGGCGATGGAAGTGTTGATGGATTACGACTGGCCCGGCAACATTCGCGAACTGGAGAACGTCATTGAACGCGCTGCGATCCTCTGCCGGAACAGTATCATCGAGCCCCAGGACCTCTCCCTCCCCAACACGCCGATGTCACTTCCCGCGGGAAGCCATGCCGACAATAAGATCGGCACAGCGTTGCCGTTAAAAGAAATCGAACGGATGCACATCGAGGGAGTGCTGCGAAGCTTCCGCGGGAACAAAGCAGAAGCGGCGAAGATCCTCGGCATCAGTTTGAAAACCCTCTACACCAAGATCCAGCAATACCAGATCAAGCTGAACTGAGACGATCGGCAGATCCCCCTCCACCGATCGACGCGGCAAACATCCGCTGGTCGTTGGCCCTATTGTCCGCCTGGCAGATTCTCCCTGCGCCTTTTGTCGCTCATCCCTACAAGCCACACCACCAGCGATACTGCCAGTCCCGGATACATCGGCTCGATGCCGAGCGGATACGCTCCCGATGACCCCAGCTGGTGAGCCCATCCTGAAAGAAGCCAGAAGAACGATGTCAGCCACCCCGTTAACATCGTGGTGAAGGCGTATCGAGCCGCGACCCGCAGCCTGGCGAAATAGCTGGTCACGAGCGGGACAAGGAGGCCGGGGATGATCACAGTACCGATGGTGTACCAGAGTTTGACAACGGAGGGAATCAACAGCGCCAGCAGAATCGACACCGCCCCGGCAAGAACCAGTCCCCAGCGCGTCAGCGACGTCTCACTCCCCTGCAGGCCCTTCTTTCCCCTCCATCGCCAGACAATATCCCGCCCGAGCGTGGTTGCAGAGACGAAGGCCAGTGTGTTCAGAGTCGACATGATCGTCGCAAGCATGCCCACATAAAAGATCCCCTTGGCAATCGGCGGGAGCGTGGCCTCTGCAAGGAGAGGGTAGGCCATGACAGGTTGGGCCATGTTGGGAAGAACCGCCCGCGCATACAGCCCCGCAGTGGCCGTCATGGCATCAAAGAAAAACCAGAGCGGAATCGAGAAGAGAATGCCGTTGCGTGCGATACGACCCGACTTCGCCGCATAGCACCGCTGGTGAAACGACGGGTCCACGAGCGTCCATAGAGCAATGAAGAACCAGACGACCACAAATTGGAGGGAGTTCCCGCCGTCCCACGTCAGATGCAGCGGCGGGACATGTCCCCTGACAAATTCCCATCCGCCGAATTTCTCGGCGGCAAACGGCAGGATGACTCCAAAGCCCGCGAACATCAGGAAGAACTCGAATACATCCGTGTTCACATCGGACCGGAACCCGCCCAGAAAGAGATAGGCAGTCGTCGCAACCGTCCCAAGAAGAAGGCACGTGATCAGGGACCACCCCGTGATGAGCTGAAGCAGCACGGCGAGCATCAGGATGTACGGAGCGGGGGTCATCAGAAAAAAAGTCAGAAGAGCGCCGAGCAGGGCCGTCTTCCGGTCGTACGACTGGTGAAGTTTGTCGGGGATCGTGGCGAGGTTTGTACTCCGGATTCTCTCGGCAAGGAGGAGCGCGAAGATCAGCGCAAAGACATAGTAGGGCAGCCCCTGCACAATCCAGTTGGAGATCCCGTAGAGGTACGAATACTCCCCCACCCCGAGGATGCCGCCGTACCACGTGGACACGAGCGTCATCACGAAAACCGGCATCGTGAGCGACCGCCCAGCGAGCAAGAAGTCCGCCGCATCGGACCCGGTCGATGGTTTTGCCGTAAGAAATCCGATCGCGACCACGCAGCCGAAGTAGACCGCGATGATGATCAGGTCGATGGCTGCAAAGGTCACCATCCGTCCTGCCGGCCCCACCGGGCGTGCTCGTGCAGGACCACCATCAACATTTTTCCTCTCTTCACTCGCACCGTAAACGGCGACGACCGGACAACATTGCTCACGCCGATTTCACCAATCCCCATCGCGGCGTTTCTGAGTGGATACTGGAGACCACGGAGTGTGATCCCGTCACAGGCCCCGAAGGGAATCAGGCTCACTGTCGTTCCTTTCGGAGCGCGCACCTCACGTTTCTTCCCGACACCGGCCGCTGTCCATCCGTCGCCGGCGAACCGGAGGTCCATGAACGCGGTGTAGTTCCAGAGGACGGAGAGATTCCCGAGCGTGAAATCGATTCGCCGGCCCGTGGCACCAATCACGTACACGGACGGCACGCCTGCCGACGCCACAAAGTCGAGAGCCTTTTCCAGATCCGTGTTGTCCTGGCGACTCACCTGCAGGACCAGCGAGTCCGAGAAATGCCGCAAAGTCATGCGGGTCACGGAATCCATGTCGCCGATGATGATATCCGGCCGAATGCCGTGCCGGCGGGCTATGTTGGCGCCGCCGTCGGCGGCAACCACGAGATCAGCGGCGCGAGCGAGACGACGTGCGAGCGCACGGGAGGGGGGCTCTCCATTGCAGATGATGAGGGCTGTGCGGACAGAGGGTATCATAGATGCACCGTCATTCCAACGAGGATGTTCCGTTCGGCACCGGGAAAGAACGAATTTCCTTCGCCGCCTGCAAGGTAGAGCGTGTTAAGGATATTCCTCACTTCCGTACGAAGCGTGATCTCCGTGCCAAAAAATCGTGGAAGAGTCGTAACAACCTCCGCGTTGAGCAATGCATATGCATCGGTCGCGTTTGCGGCACTGTTGAAGTTGTCCGTCTGGAAAGCTCCCACGTATTTCACGAGCAACGATGCCGAGAGAGTCTCCTGCCGATAGGTTACACGCAGATTGCCAAGAATGCTTGGAAAACCAGCGATCGGGTTCCCATCGAATGTCAAGATTTCCCCGCCGGAGGAATACGTGTGATAGGAGACCAGCCTGTTCCGTGACACGGTGATGTTCCCGCTCACAGTAAACGCATCGGTAACTGCCACTGCTCCGTCCAGTTCAACCCCGAAATGTCGTGTGCGCCCGGCGTTCCCCGTCACCGGTTGGCCGAAGATGTCTACCTGGCCGCTCTTCACGAGCTCGTCGGTAAACTCCATCCAGTAGCCTATCGCGGCCGCCTGCACAGAAGGGTCTGCATACCGCACTCCGAGCTCGAGATTCAGCAGGTGCTCTGGTTTTGCCAGCGGATTGCCGAAGTCAAAACGGACACTCCCGCCCGCAGTGTCGGCCCTGAATTGCGGCGTCGCCCCGAACCAGGAATCCTCGGCAGCGTACAGGTTGCGCATCAGGGGTTCGCGCGAGGTGTATCCGAGCGACACATAGCAACTCCAGAGGTCGCTGAGATTGTAGTTCAGACCCGCCCGGGGATTTGCGAAAAAATAGGGCACGGTGAAGTGATTCCCGAGAAATTTCTCGTTCCTGATCCCGTATCTGTTCCAGGCCAGTTGCAGATCGGCCATCAGGTTCAGGTCATCTCGCAGGTGATATACCTCGTGCCCGAAAACCGAGATGACGGTGCGAATGCCGTTGTATTCATAGAAATGATAATCAGGGTCGTAATTCGGGGGAAGACCTCCTGCGAAGGAGATTTTCCCCCAGTGTGTTGATCGATGCAGGCGGAGTTCAGCTCCGAGGGTGAGGGCACCGTCGCCATGGTCGATCTCAAGCCCGGCCGCATCATCTTCGAGGTGTCGGAAACAACAAACTACGC
>DAIUKN010000013.1:0-15866 GCA_036848195.1 Bacteroidota bacterium | reverse complement strand
CCGGACTCCGCCGATTGCCGCCAGGCCCCGAAGCAGTCTGCTGCCGGTCAAGAGCTCGTTGAGGTGGAGAAACCTCTCCTTGAGTTCGAACGCGGTTGCGGCACCAACGGCGAATCCTACATCGAGAAGAATCGAGCCGATGTCGCCGATATGGTTGTACAGCCGTTCGAGCTCCAGCATCATTGTGCGAATGACGATGGCCCGTTGGGGGACTTCGCACCCGCTCAGCCGTTCCATGCAGTGGCAAAAGGCGATGGCATGGCCGAAGGAAGTGTCACCGGAGATGCGTTCCGCTAAAAAGACCGCTCGTTGGGGTGGCATCCCCTCTGCGATCTTCTCAGTCCCTTTATGTGTGTAAAAAAGCTGAATGTCGAGGTTGATGATCGGCTCACCCGCGACACTGAACCGGAAGTGGCCCGGTTCGATAATCCCCGCATGGACCGGACCGACCGGGATTTCAAAGACGCCTTCACCTTCGACATGCTTGAAGTCGAATGTTCCTCTGACACGGGGAACGGGTGCAGCGGCGTTGACGTCTTTCAGCATCTGATGCATATCCTCGGGCCAGTCGGGGTGTGAAGCCAGTTTGTAGATATTGGGAAAAGCGACAATGCCAAACCAATCTTTCACCTCCCGCTCAAACCAATTGGCACTCTCAAGGGTTGGACTGACTGAAGGAACCTCCATATGGCGAGGATCGACCGGCACCTGAAGGATCAGGAAGAGATCATCTCCTGGAACAGAAAACACGTAGGAGAGAGAGAACGTACCGTTGAGCGACCGCTCATCATTCGCAACAAGGGTTGTGAAGTGGGCTTTGAGTGATTTTGTGAGCAGGGAACAGATCATCGGAAGGCTGCTCAGCGACTCCTCTCGTAACGACAGATACACTTCATTCGGCGCCACGGCTTCGCGAATCTCCAGGCGGTCTCCGAGAGACTTCTCAAGCGAAGCAATATATTCTCGTTTTCCCTTCATCCCTTCAACCCTTTAGCACGGTCACAGCGTTTTGGATACACCTCTGCACTTGAGGCGGAATATACACCCCGAGCAACAGAAGCGCCGCGAGCAGCAAGCCGAGGAGCAGCAGCGACATAGCGTCTGCATCGCCTCCATTGACCGGTGTCTGTGGTTCTCCGAAGACCATCCTGGAGGCGTGGTAGATGAAGCCGGCAAAGATGGTTGTAACAAATCCCAGGAAGAACACCACCGGTACCACGTCGCCGGTCGCAAAACCGGCGCTGACAATCGTGAACTCGCTGATGAACATGCCAAATGGAGGCCATCCTGTAATAGCAAACACCCCGACCATCAGCAATGTCGCCGATACCGGCAGGATCTTGACGGCACCGGTCACTTTGCGCATGATCTTCGAGTTATACGCCATACGGACGTTGCCGGCTGTCAGGAAGAGGAGCGTTTTGGCGATCGCATTGTTGAGGAGGTGAAGAAGCGCTCCGAAATAGGCCAGGGGAGTTCCGATGCCGAGAGCGAAAACGATAATTCCAACATGCTCAACACTGGAGTATGCGAGCAGCCTTTTGAAGTCCCTCTGTATCAGGATGAACGGTACAGCCACACCCATTGAGACGAGGCCGAAGATGATGAAGAGTGTGGAGGCAAAGCCTCCATCGACGGCCTTGTTCACGAGGATGTAAAAACGCATCAATGAGTAGAGGGCGACATTGACCAGTCCTGCGGCCATCAGAGCGCTGATGGGGGTCGGAGCTTCCCCATACGCATCAGGCTTCCATGTGTGCATGGGTGCAAGTCCTGCTTTCGTGCCGAATCCGACGAGGACGAAAATGAAAGCCAGTTTGAGCACCGCCGGATCCAGCTCTCGTGCAACGAGCATCAGCGATGACCAATTCAATGCGTTGCCTGCTACGGGCACGACATGGAGGGCAGAGAAGTAGGTGAGAATAGTGCCAAAGAGTGCCAGGGTGATGCCAACGGAGCAAATGACAACGTACTTCCATGCCGCTTCAATCGAGCTTTCCCGCTCATAGAACGCAACGAGAAATGCAGTGGCAAGCGTCGTTGCTTCGGACCCTATCCAGAGGAACCCCAGATTGTTCGACAGCAGCACAAACATCATGGTGAAGAGGAACACGTTGAGCAAGAGGTAGTACAGCCACAGCTGTCGGGCATCGACCTTGCTGTTGCGAATCTGGCGGCGCAGATATCCGGTAGAGTAGAGTGCGACGACAAGCGCGCTGCCGGACACGATGACTACGACATATGCCGATAACCCGTCGGCGTACCACCAACCTTGCGGCGAACTGAGAGTCACTCCGGCCATCACCGTCGATACCAGCCACAGCGCTGAGAGAAACGTCAGGCCGGAGCTGATGACGGTAACTGTCTCGAGGACCCTTCGATTGCGAAACAGTGCGCAGAGAAAGGTTCCCGTACCCGGAAGGCCGAGGAGGAGTGCGAAAAAGATCGTGCTCAATGCCGCAGGCTCCTGAGGGAATCAATGCTGATGGTTTCAAAGCTTTTGTTAATGCGAAAGACAAAGACTCCGAGAATGAGCACCGCAACCAGGATATCAAAGAATATCCCTACCTCGACAATGAGCGGCATCCCGTAGGTAATCGACAGCCCTGAAAGGAAAACGCCGTTCTCCATGGTCAGCAAGCCCACAATCTGCGTGAGGGCCTTCTTCCTTGTCGTCATGATGAACAGGCCGATAAGCATCATCGCAATTGACACCGACAGTACCCGCGAGACTGCGGGGGCATCCGCAGGTTGGGCACTCAGGATTGACTGTGCCACGGAGTCTGCAACGACGACCATCCCGCCACAGAGCAGGAGCGACACGGTGATGTTAACGCGGAAATCGATTTCCTTCTGTACCTGGATACGTTCGACGACTTTCGTGAGGACAATGGGAACGGCGATCGCTTTGATCCCGATCGTGAGAACTGCTGCGATGAGGATGTGCGTTTCTCCGTACCCGACCACGACAAGGAACGCCACCATTCCGAGGAAAAACGATTGCAGGGCGAACAGTCTGATGTAAAACACGAAGCTCCGGCTCGAAACGATAAGAAAGGCCGTCACAAGAATCGCAGCGGCAAAGATGTCGATTGCCAGCCCGACCGTCTGAAGATTTGAGGGACTCATCGCTACGCTCCGATGATGAAATAGAGGATCAGCGCAAGGAGCGATAAGATGAATGCCACCATCAGGAGGTCGGGCACGCGGAACAGGCGCAGCTTGGCATTGGTGGATTCGACAATTGCCACAATGATTGCCAGCAGAGTTATCTTCGAGAGGAATACGGCACATCCGCCGACCACTCCCCACGAAGACCACGTCGCGGCCACGCCGAGAGGAAAGAACATGTTCGAGAGCAGCGCCAGAAAGAGCGCCAATTTAACCTGGGACGCCCATTCAATGAAGGCGAGGTACCGACCCGAATACTCCAGGATCATCGCTTCATGGATCATGGTCAGTTCAAGATGCGTTTCCGGATTATCGACCGGGATCCGGCCCGTTTCGGCCATCGTCACAATGAACAGCCCGGAAAAGGCGAGGAGATGGGCGGGGTTCATGATCGACGCCGGCGTTGCGGAGAGTTTCTCAACAATGATGCTCAGATTTGTGGAGCCGGCGGTGACGGCCGCAGTGAAGATGGCAAGCATCATCGCAGGCTCGATGATGGAGGCTATGGACATTTCACGACTTGAACCGAGCCCGCCAAATGCGCTGCCGGTATCAAGACCGACAAGGGCGACAAAGAACCTTCCCAGTGCAAAGAGGTAGATGATCGTAATGATGTCGCCGATCCAGGCCAGGGGGACAGGGTTGACCGCTGTCGGAACAAGCAGAGCAATGACGAGCGTGGAACCAAACACGAGGTACGGTGTACCTCGAAACAGCCAGGATGCGGTTGAGGATACAACGACCTCTTTTCTCAGGAGCTTTGACAGATCCCAATATGGCTGAAGGATGCTTGCACCGCGCCTGTGCTGGAGGCGGGCTTTCGTCTTTTTGATGATGCCACTGATCAGCGGACCCGAAGCAAGAATCAGGAGGAGCTGCAGAATCGAGGGCAATATTGTTGGCACGACATCACTCATCGCGCAAAGAGGAGAAGAAGGACGAGAGTGATAAAGATATAGGCAAGATATGAGTGGATATGTCCGGTCTGTAACCTGCGAAACACTCGCGCTGAGCTCACGATGAAGCCGTAGACCGGCTCATAGAAGTACTTCAAGAAGACGGATTCCGTTTTGAGTTCGTAGGTGATGTTCGGGCGGAAATATGGAGAGGTCTCCTCAGAGATTTCAATCTCGTGTGTAGCGCGATAAATGTTCGCGAAGATCATGCGTATCGGCTTGCTGAATCCGGTAGCCGAATACTGCATTCGGGGGTCGATCTTCTGCAGTCCGCACGCCCAGGTCATTGCCTCGCGCCTGCGTAGTTTGCCTCCGAAGAGATACCCCAGGGCAACGGGAATCAGTGTAACGCCGACGAGCCATCCGGTAAGCGCCGGGGGAGAAATACTTGTGGAAGTGCTTTGCGGAATAAGAAGCATACCTCCATTCAGGACAACCTGGCCGGAGAGGTTCACTCCAAGCACCGAACTGACAAGTGGTCCCAGCACGGAGACAAGGAGTCCGGGCACCACGCCAAAGACAACACAGGCGATGGCAAGGAGACCCATCCCTGCGACCATAGTGAATGAGGACTCGTGAGCGTGCTCGGCATGATCTGACCGCGGGAGACCGAGAAACGTTATGCCGAACGCTTTGACGAAGCAGGCGGCCGCCAATGCCCCCGTCAAGGCAAGGAGAGCGACGGTGAGAGGGACTGCAATTCTCACTGCCAGATCGGAGATGTGGAAGCCAAGCAGGAGGGCCTGAAATGTCAGCCACTCGCTCACGAATCCGTTCAGGGGCGGCAGCGCGGAAATGGCGACAGAGCCAATCAGGAAGAAGAACGACGTCCAGGGCATCTTCTTGATGAGGCCTCCAAGCTCTTCAATGTTGCGCGACGCAGTCGCGTGAAGAACCGATCCGGCACCGAGGAAAAGGAGACCCTTGAACATCGCATGGTTCAGAACGTGGTACAAACCGGCAATCAGCGCAATCGCGGCGAGAGGCTTCTGTCCCAATGAGGAGAAAAGGAGCGCCGCTCCTACGCCCATGAGAATGATCCCGATGTTCTCAATGCTGTGGAATGCCAACAGGCGCTTCAGATCGTGTTCCATGAGCGCGTAGAGAACACCCAGCACGGAAGACGTGACGGCAAGGATGAGAATGAGAATTCCCCACCATTCGGGAATATCGGGTCCAAGGAAGTCGAAGAACACACGCACCATTCCGTAGATGCCAGTCTTGATCATGACGCCGGACATTAACGCCGAAATATTGGACGGCGCTGCGGGGTGTGCTTCTGGGAGCCAGATGTGGAGTGGGACGATGCCTGCCTTTATGCCAAACCCAACGGTGGCGCAGAGAAAGATCATCGACTGAGTGAATGGAGGGAGACGAGACCCGGCACCCCTGAATGCCTCGAAGCCGAAGGAACCCGTAGCGGAGTAGAGAAGCATAAACATGATCACAAGAAGGGCGGTCCCGATGTGAGTCATGACCGCATAGAGAAATGCCGCCCGGCGCGACGCGGGATCTTCATGATCGTAACTGATTAAAAAGTAGGTCGTCAGCGACATTGTTTCCCAGACGAAAAGAAAAAGAAGAGCATGGCCTGAAATAACGACGCCGACCATCGACAAGAGAAAGAGATTGTACAGGACCACAAGCAGTGTCATGCTCCTTCGCCGGAGGAACTCGGTTGCATACCCGAAAGAGTAGACTGACACGGCAACAGCGAGAAGAGAAATGACGCCAAGGAAAAGTGCAGACAATCTGTCTGCATGAATCGCCAAGGTGCCAAAGAGCGGGGTCTGCAGGATTTCAACATGGAGGGGATCGCCAGAGAGAAGAATCGAGATCGAAAGGACACATCCTGCGAGGGAAGAAATCAGTGCAATCGTGAAGCCAATGTTCTTGATGGCCTTGCTGAGCGTCGCATCGGACTTCAGATCTGTTTTCCATATGAAGCCGAGAAGCGCCGGGAGGAGGGCTCCAAGTGCATATCCTGTCAACATGAACCAGAGTGCAGGCAACGGGGAATAGATCCAGTCACGCATTCAGAACTCAGAAAATGATATTCAGTATAGGCATATGTGGCAACAAGATCAACCGTTCAAGGAATGTTCCCCCCCCGCGGTGAATGATCCGGATGTACCCTTTCGATGAGAGGGAATGCAAAGGAAACATAAGGCTGAAGCCCGGGTGTGAGAGAATCTTCGGCCTCATGTTGTCGGGAAGCAACCGAAGGCGTGCCCGGTGGATTGTCCGTCCGCGTTTCGCAAACCGATCATCGCGAGACTCGAAGGAGGCCCGCCGCTCAATTCGCAGCTTGACAATCCCGCGGTTCGCCCGTACCTTGCGGCATCGGCGTGAGGTGTTTGCTGCAACAATGTGGTCGCATGAATGGTTCTGAAGGAACCACAGTGATTCGCCGTGAGCATGCCTTCCTGGCCGGATGGCTTGCTCTGAGTCTCCTGCCGGTCTGCTGCAGTCCGGCGAGGTTTGACGCGAAATCCGCGGTGGAGAAGCTCTTCAAGGCCTGGGAGCTCCGTGACGAGCTGACTCTCCAGGATTTACTCGCGGATGGTGTCCGGTGGGAAATCGTCGGAGAACCATATGCCCGTCTCTCCGCACCCGATGGCAGCCGTATTCTCTCTCCGGAAGCCGGGAAGACGTACGTCGCACGCGCGACGGAATGGCGATCCGCTACGGGGAGGAGATGACCGGCTCCACCCGGAACGAAGTCTGGTGACGGACCATCGCGAACGGAAAACGTGCCGGCGAAGTCGTGATGGGGAAGAATCCCCGTGCAAAACGTGAAGGAACAGGCACCGTGAACATCCAAGAAGCCTACACGAATTGGTCGACTACCTACGATGGTGATCGGAACCTCACGCGCGATCTGGATCAGGCCGTTACAAGGGAAACCCTGGCAGATCTGGACTGCAGATCGATTCTTGAGATTGGCTGCGGAACCGGAAAGAACACTGCTCTTCTTGCCCGCATTGGCCGGAAGGTCTTGGCCCTCGATTTTTCGGAAGGCATGCTCGATCGAGCCAGAGAGAAAGTGCCGTTTGATAATGTAACGTTTGCTGTGGCGGATATCACCGTACGATGGCCTTGTGAGGATCAGTTCGTCGATCTTGTCGTCTGCAATCTTGTGCTTGAGCATGTACGAAATCTTTCCGTCGTTTTCGCAGAGGCATCTCGTGTCCTTGTCTCCGGAGGCCACTTCTTTGTTTGCGAGTTGCACCCTTTCCGGCAGTATGAGGGAACAAAAGCCCATTTCCAGCGAGATCAAAAAACAACCGAGATTCAAGCATTCGTGCATCACATATCAGATTTCATGAGCGCAGCCAGAGACAATGGGTTGTTGCTCGAAGACATGAAAGAACGGTGGCATAAGGAAGACGAAAGCAAGCCGCCGAGAATAGTGTCGTTCATGTTCAAGAAACCAGCGTAACCGTGCGTGGGCCTTTCTTCTTGATCTATGCCTCATGCCACGGATCCCCGGTTACAGAAATCGGCTGATAGCAATAGCAGGTCATTGTCACAATTCGAAAGGAGAGTTCATGGAACGGACCAACAAATTCACCCGGCGAAGATTTGTCAAGGCCGTCATTGGCGGCGCCACTCTCGCGGGTGTTGCCACAAAGCTAACACCTCTCGAAGCCATGGTGGATGAAGTCGCCCAGCGGGAGGGGATGCCGCTCCGTCCATTGGGCCGGACGGGGCATCAGGTCCGCATTTTCAGTCTGGGCGGTCAGGCCACCCTCGAAGAGGCGAACAGGGATGAGGACGCTGCAGCCATTATCAACCGTGCGATTGATCTCGGCGTGAACTATATCGACACTGCCCGCGCTTACGGGAAAGGTGTGAGCGAAACATATCTGGGCGACGTGATGAAGTCGCGACGGAAGGAGGTGTTTCTGGCGAGCAAGACGCGCGACCGATCGTACGATGGTTCAATGCGCTCTCTGGAGGAATCGCTGAAAGCCCTGCAGACCGACAAACTCGATTTGTGGCAGTTGCACAACGTCAGGACGCAGGGAGACCTTGATGAGATCTTCGCAAAGGATGGAGCGATCAGGGCGCTCGAGCGTGCACGCGATGAGAAGGTGGTCCGGTTTCTCGGAATCACCGGTCACAAAGATCCTTTCATCCTGAAGAAGGGGATTGAGCAGTACCCGTTTGATTCCATCCTCATGGCGTTGAATGCTGCTGACCGGCACAAAGCCTCGTTCATTGAAAACTTGCTGCCCGTTGCTGTAGAAAAGAAGATGTCGATCGTCGGCATGAAGATCCCCGCACGGGGGAAGATCTTCCGCGAAGGAGGGATCACCACCATGAAACAGGCGATGAGCTATGTGCTCACGTTGCCGGTCAGCACGATCATCGTGGGGATTTCCACGGTGAAAGAGCTTGAGGAAAACATTCGGAACGCGAAAGAGTTTCAACCGCTGAAGCCGGAAGAAATGCAGAACCTGGAGAATCTCACGAAGGCCTATTTCACCGATGCCTCATTTTTCAAGGAGGCTTGGTAGACCGTATTCACAGACCATTTCACGCGCGTGTCCCTCCACGGCGAGGGCGTCCGTGTCTTGATGGTGCCCCACACCAGTCAGATCGCCCGACATGGAACCAATGGACCGCGTCTCATTGAAGATGCCGGTGTGATTCGCTTCCTTGCGCCTGTTGACTGAGTTGACTACCTTCGGAAGACCTTCATACCACCGGGATAAGGACTATGTCTGCTTCTGCTACAGCTCTCTTCACCGGCAGCCTTATTGCCATAACCGTCTTGGTGTCCCCGCTTCGGGCTAAGGAGTACAGCAGCGCCGAGTTGCGTACGAAAGAATCGTACAGGTACGGCAGATTCGAAGTCCGTATGAAATCGGCGCAGCGTGAAGGGATGCTTTCCTCCTTCTTCACGTACAACGATCTCAACCCCACCTGGAACGAGATCGACATTGAAATTCTGGGCCGCTATCCGGATGACATACAGTTTACCACGATTACCCCCGGACAGGTGGTCCACCCGAGCCATTACCAGCTTCCATTCAACCCCCACCTGGGTTACCACACCTATGGCTTCGAATGGACTCCGGAATACGTGGCATGGATTGTTGACGGCCAGGAGGTCTACCGGCAACAGGGTCTGCACATAGCAACCCTGAACCAACCCCAGAAGATCATGATGAATGTCTGGAACCCCGACCCGTCCGACTGGACGGGCAAGTGGAATGAGTACGTGCTTCCGGGTTTCGCTGATTATGATTGGGTAAGCTATGCCTCGTACACGCCGTCTTCCGGAACCATAGGCACCGGCAACAACTTTTCGCCGCAATGGAAGGACAATTTCGACTCGCTGGATACGTCCCGGTGGGACCGGGCCACACACACGTGGGCTGGGAACCAGGCGTCGATGACCCCCGCGAACAACGTCTTCCATGATGGACACATGACCCTCTGCCTGACGACAAGTACGCTGACGGGATATTTTGACAACGTCGCCCCCACCCCAACCTGGGGGAGGTGGGAAGACGGGAAGGTGACCGCCTCCTTTTCCGAAGAGATCGACAGCCTTGCGGCCGTACGCCCCGGAGGATTTCTTATTTCGAGTGCCACCATCTCCTCTCCCGAGCTCTTACCCGACCTGAAATCCGTGCGATTTTCCGCTTCCGGCGTCGATACCTCGACTACGAACGCCCTGATCGTCCTCGGCATGAAGGATCGCTTCCAGCCCCCCAATCTGATGGCGGGGAAATCGATTCAGCTCATCGTCCAGCACCGGCTTCCCTTCCCCGTAAAGATCAATTGCGGAGGTCCGGCGACGGGAGATTTTCTCGCCGATACACTCTGGGATGCCACAACAGAGTACGGCCGCATGGATGGAAGGCCCACGGCCTTCAGCCCTTCGTTGACGATAAACGGGACCGGGGTCCCCGAGATCTACCGGACACAATTAACAGGGGCGGTCCGGTACCGGGTACGCGTCCCCTCTGGCCGCTACAACGTGACACTCATGTTTGCGGAAAACGCCGTTGCCCTTCCGGGGGTTCGCACGTTCAGGGCGTATGTGCAGGGAAAGAGAATCCCGGGGGACCTTGATATCTTCTCCCAGGCAGGCTCGAACAGAGCATTCCTTCTGCAGGCTGACACGGTACACGTGACGGAAGGATTTGTTGAGATCCACCTTATGGCCCTCACTGGCGAAACCATGCTGAGCGGCCTCGTCATCGAGCCGTCATCGCCAACAGCGGTCAGGGAATCGGACTCTCAAATCCCCCGGCGATTCGATTTACGGCAGAATTTTCCGAATCCCTTCAACCCGAGCACCACAATCACGTACGTGTTGCCGAAAACATCGTACGTGAGCCTCACAGTGTATGACATGCTCGGACGTGAGGTTTCCGTCCTTGTCAATGAGATGAGAGATGCGGGAATCCACGAGGTGAAGTTCTCTGCCTATGGCGGATACCCGCCAGCCTCCATCGGCTCCACGAGGCGGGCCGGCGCCTCCGGCAGAGACGGTTCGGGTCTCGCGAGCGGTGTGTACTTCTATCGGATTCAAGCAGAAGAATTCGTTATGACAAAACGACTGATGTTTCTGAAGTAAGTCTGGCAGAGATTATGTGAACAAAAATGCCCGCCCAACTACGGGGGGAATTTTCGTTGACGCGTGACAGATCTTTCACCGCTCGGCGGGTTAAACCTCACGTCCATCGGTACTTCCCTCATAGATACTCTTTCGACCTTCACCAAATGCCCCGAGGAGGTGTTTTTTCTCCGAAATTCGCCGTACACTCTTCTGATTTAACCAGGACACCCCATCTGTCGTATCATCTTCAGAACACCGACGTAGCCGACGGAAAAATGAACCCCCCGCAACAGAGTGATCATCCAGGAGCTTCGCATTTGCCGGAACTTATCGGCCGGTGTCTCCGAAACGAGGGGGGTGCGTTCCGCCAGCTCGTCGAAGAACACCAGAGATATGTCTTTTCGCTTGCCTTTCGGGTGTTGCGGGATGATGAAGACGCACGGGATGTTGTTCAGGAGACGTTCATTCGGGTCTGGAAGAACCTCCACGTATACGACAAGCGGGCAAAATTCACGACATGGCTCTACACTATCACGGTCAATCTGGCCTACGATCTGCTGAAGAGCAAAACCAGGAAACGGCGCTGGCTTCTCGCTCCCGGGTCCGCCGAAAGTCAAAATCCTGCAGGAGTGACGGAAGAAGAAATGAACATCGTGAACCGCGATCTTGCCGCGAAGATTGAGGAGCTGGCCGGAAGCCTCCCGCCCAAGCAGCAACTCGTGTTTGTTCTGCGGGACCTCCAGGACCTTTCGGTGGAAGAAGTCGCGGAGGCTCTCTCCATGACGACCAACACGGTGAAAACGAATCTTTGTTATGCTCGCAAGTTGATCAGAGTGAAGATGCAACGACTGGAAGGAATGGAGGGAAGAAGACCATGAAGTGTCGCCAGGCGCAGGATCTCCTGTATCTGTACCGCCCCGGAGAGCTGACGGGTAGACGTCAACGGGAGCTTGAAGAACACCTGACCTCTTGCCTCACTTGTGCGGCAGAGTTGAAGGCAGCACTGGAGATCGAAAAGAGAGTCTCCGAAGTGCGGAAAGTTGAACCCCGGCTTGAGGATGCGGCTCATCTCACCGCGTCGATCATGCGGGCTATTGCCGAATCCAGCCGTCGGCCGAGGACCCTTCTCGGGACCCTGCCGGAGTGGACGCTCTCCCCGGCGTTTCGCATTGCGGCGTGCGTTGTCCTCTTTGTTCTTTGCGGGACATTCTTCCTGCAGACTGCGATTGATGCGAGGGAAATGGCCGCACTCGAGGGACGGCTGAAGTCGCAGAACTCAACCTCAGGCACCATGGGTCCTCAGGAAATACAGCGTGCCGGCTTGTTCCTGTCGGGCACGGAGCGGATCGCCGCACTTCCGGATTCGCTGCGCGATGCGGTGACGCCAATCAATCGATGGCGGAGAGAGCCGGCCATGTCCGTGATGCTCCAAACCCTGTTTGGCCGGCAGGCAAAGAACGGGACCACCATGATAGACTACCTTGCAAAAAAACACCCCCGGCTTGCCTCGATCCGGATCGATGACGGGTTCGATGATCGTGAGCGAGAGATCCTTGCTTCGGAAGGAGAGGCATTCCTCAAAGATGTTGAAACGTTGATCCAGAAGGGAGGCGTCCATCATGATCGCTAGAGGTGTCCATGCATTGGCCATTGTGACCTGTCTGCTCGCGATGTGGGCTCCGGGCTGCCTAGAACAACAGGTCAAGACAACGATCAATGCCGACGGCAGCAGTGAACGCACCATCACCCTGAATCCCAACTCGAAACAGATCCCCATCACGTCCTTCCCTCTGCCGGTCGATGGAAGCTGGGACACGAGCTGGACGAAGTCCGGGGATTCGAGGTACATCATTACGTTCACGAAAAGATTCAAGGATTTCGAAGAAATGTCGCGCGAGTACGCCCTTCCTGCCGATTCCATGAAAATCCGGTTCGACCTGCGTGTGCGCAAGACCTTCCGCTGGTTCTACACGTACTACGACTATGGGGAGACATACAGGCGGTTTACCGACTACACCCTCATCGACCCACGCTCGGTCTTGACGGAAGAGGAGATCAACCGCCTCACGTACGGCGATACCAGCCAGACTCTCAAGAACAAGAGAGAGGAATGGAAAGCGCGAAATCTCTTTGAAGCGATCTACCGCAGGATCGCACAAAGTGTGGACCTGTTACGGGACACCCTCATGACTCCGGCAAACATGGCCTCACACAAAGAAGAGCTGTTCCGCATTCTCGTCGACTATAAAGGTCCAGGGTTCGAGCTTCAGGATCCGGAGCGTGTCCTGAGGCAACAATCGTCGTACCGGGGAACAAAGGTAACGATGCTGTCGGATAGCGGTATAACCGACGAGGGACTGACCGCCTTTACTGAAATTGTCGCCCGAACGCTCAAGACCGAAGCAGTCTGGAAGCTCAAAGACTCAATTCGGGCAGGGTGGCAGGATCTGCTCGAAATGCTTAAGGGAAGAGGCACAACCGGTGAATCGTACGCCAATGCGGTGGTCCTTCCCGGAATCTTAGTGGAGACAAACGCTCCGGACGTGAAAGGGAGTACCGCCTCATGGAAATTCGGCCTTGATCAACTGGAACTGCTCGACTTCGAAATGCGGGCCAGATCCAGGGTGGTCAACGAATGGGCGATTGCGGTGACCGGAGTGATCGTGCTCGCGCTTCTAGGACTTCTTGTTGTCGCTCTCATCCGCAATGTGAAACGGGATGTTGTGACGCAGCAGACAGCAAGGTGAACAACTATGGCACACTCCAGGCGTTCAGGATGGCGGCATGCCGCCCCGTGGAGCCTTGTTTATCGGACGCTCGCTCTGGTCATGGTATTGTCGGCGGGCTGCAGTGTCACCCAGCCCGTGAGGGTTCTGGATGCAGGCGAGGTTCGTCTGGCCGGATCCGTCGGTGGGCCAATCGTCCCGAGTTCAATGCCAACAGTAGTCGTCCCCTACGGGACGGTAGGAGGGATGTACGGCGTATCCCGGGACGTGACCGTCACTGGCAATGTCCACGTCGTTCTGGGAGGACTTAAGACATTCGGCGTGGATGGCGGAGTGGCAGGGCGGCTCATTCCCCAACAGGGACTTGTACCGGAAGTCACAGCAAAGGGTCAGGTCCTGCTAATGACAGATTTTACCCCCGGGTCGTTCCGTCTTTTTCCTTTCTGTTCAATCAACGGGAGCTATCTGCTCGGAGAATCCCTGATCGGATATGCGGGGGTTGAAAGTATGTTTCAGTTCACGGGAGATGATCATTACTTTGTCGGGCCGTTCGCCGGCGTTCAGGTTTGGCTCTCAAGGCGGGTCGCCCTCCAGGTGGAAACGAAATGGATGGCGGCGAACATCGACACGCGCAACGGAGTCTTCGAAGGGCAATCCTCCTTCCGCGGGAAGGGTTCCGCGGCTCTGTTCCTGGGGGTGACGTATGTCTGGTAAACGCACGCTGCCAACGCTTATGGCACGCATCACTCTCTTTGTCATATTGATGTTCGCCCTTTCTTCCTGCAAGCTCGACAGTCTGCTGTTCAACGTGAAGAAGCTTTCGTCATATACGGTCTCCAATCGTATCATCCCCGACTCGGCCCGTGAGTTCGTCAGTCTGAAATCGCGCGGGAACGCCATCTACGGGTTCTTTGTAAAGTCTGGAGGTGCAGACCGTGACATCACCATTCTCTATTGTCACGGCAACCGCGAGAGCATCGATCCGTACTGGGAGCGCGTGGAGTTGTTGTATCTGGGGGGATATAATGTGTTCATCTTCGACTATGAGGGTTTCGGGATGAGTGAAGGGGAGTGTTCCGAAGAGGCTCTCTATGCGGACGGTCGGGCGGCGCTGAGCTATCTCCGATCCAGACCGGATGTGAACCCCAAAGGAATAGTCTTGTACGGGTATTCGCTGGGAGCTGTAGTGGCAATCGATCTTGCCGCACAGGAGTTTCAGCCGTGCGCGCTGATCTGCGAGTCTCCGTTTGCATCGGGCGAATCGATGGTGCAGAGCGGGACTCTGCTGGACGTCCCCGGGAGTACGGTTCTCACGGGGGAGTACGATAATGCGGGAAAGATTCGCAGCGCGCACGCGCCATTTCTCCTGCTTCACGGCACAGATGACCGTTTCATCGACATTACAGAAAACGGCCAGGTGATTTTTGATAACGCCAATGAGCCGAAGAAGTTCATCCGCGTACCGGGAGCGGGACACACCACCGTCCCATGGACAATGGGTGTGGATGGATACCTGAGGGCTCTGGATGATTTCATTGGGATCTACAAGCCCCCCCAGTGAGTTAACCCCACCGGAATCTGCTGCGGTGAATGCTTAGGGGGCAATGGGCCTGCGCCCGCAATTGTTCGAGCCAGTGGTCCATCGATGCCATCCGTGGACCTCTCCCTGTAGCCCGATCCGCCCCTGCCCGGGGTGAAGAAATTACCGATCCCCCTCACGGGCAGGCACCTTTTTACCTCTTCGTCAACTGTAAACCATCTCCCTGCCGCGCGAAATCGAGGAGAATTTCGGGTTTCCGGCTCATGTGCTCATCGTGTCTCCAAGCCAAGTATTGGCAGAGTAATTGTATTCACACAACATAGGTAGCAATACGCCGGGCACAGGACAATGCGATTATCCTGTTCTTTGGGGGCTTACCATAGGGGAGACATCGCATGTCAAATCATACTCTTCTCACGATCGGGGCTTTCATCTTCCTGTCGACGATCCTGGTCAGTTTCTACCGACTCATGGCGTCGACAGGCGATGATGTTGGGAACGCGCAGGACATGATCCTTGCGGCGACCATCTCCACATCCTACATCGAGCTTGCACAGGGACTTGCCTTCGATGAGAGGACCGACACGACGAGCGCGGCAATCGGAAATCCTTCTGCACTCACGATTGCGGGGAAACTGGGACCAGATGGGGGTGGCGAAGATAGCATCGCTGCGTTCAATGACTTTGATGACTTCAACGGACTCGTCGTCGAGAAGACTCCGACGGGCACGAACAAACGCTTCAAAACCCGTTTCAGCGTCTCATACGTGGATCCCAATAATGTGGACGCGATCTCCACTACCCAGACTTTCGTGAAGCGACTCGACCTGAAGACCTGGCGGTCGTATCCGCCGAGCGATGCTGGAGTACCGATCGACACGCTGCGCATGTCG
>DAIUKN010000012.1:0-16910 GCA_036848195.1 Bacteroidota bacterium | reverse complement strand
TCGCCAGCGCAATTCGTCCCCGCTCGCACGGCTGGTTGGTGTTCTTAAACTCCGCGCAGGTCGTGGCGGTGGGGACAGCCTCCAGACGTTCTTTCGGAACGAGCAAGCCGCACACTTTGCAGACGCCATAGGTTTTGTCGTCAATGCGTGCCAGCGCATCCTCAAGCTGGTTGAGGAACTTGCTCTCTCGTGACGCGAAAAGGAACGTTTTTTCCCGCTCCATCGCATCGGTCCCCTGCTCCATGTGGAGCGAATAATTGGAGCTCTCGCTGATGTACTCGCCGGTGGTTGTATCCATCATGCTTTCTTTCAGCGTATCGAGCTCTTCCAGTGTTTCTTTCCGCTTCTCGACAATCAGCGTCTTGAAGCGTTTCAGCTCCGCGTCGGTGAACGCTTTCGGCCCAAGCAGCCTCGTCTCGTCGCCCTTCGACGCGGCGGGCTTTCGTGCCGTCGTCTTCGCCAATCGCGGGCTGGCGGCTTTCTTCACGGGCGTGCGGACCTTCTTGGCCACCGCGCCCTTTTCCTTCGCCGCCCGACCTGCGGGTTTCGTTCCCTTCTTTGCCATGAGCGTTCCCTTCCTGTTATCGATCTGTCAAATGCGCCGATGCCGCTCGATGCCGACCTGGATCACCTCGCCATTCACCTCCATCGTCGAGGCGTATTCGCCGGGACGGTAGGTATCCTCGAGACCAGCGGCCAGCGTCTCTGCGGCGATGGAGGCACCCATGGCCATCAGCGTGTCGCGCATCTTCTGTTTGGTTGAAAAATGGATCGTGATCCGGTCCGTCACAGCAAACCCCGCATCCTTGCGCATGTTCTGAATACGGCTCACGAACTCGCGGGCACAACCTTCCGCGATCAACGCCTCGGTCAACTCGGTGTCCAGGGCCACGGTGAGCGCGCCGTCGGATTCCACCAGCCAGCCCTGCAGGTCCTCCCGGAGAATCTCCACATCGTCCCGGGCGATGTTCACCGTCCCGCCGTTCAGCGGCAAGGCAAAACTCCCGGTCCGCTCAAGATCTCCGATCTCCGCAGCAGTCATCTCTTTGATCCGGCTCGCAACGTTTTGAACGGTCTTCCCGAACTTCGGACCGATCGATTTGAAGTTCGGCTTCGCCTTCTTGCTGACGAGGCCGGATTCGTCCGTCACATACTCGATGCTCTTAACGTTCACCTCTTCAAGGATGACATCGGCCATTCTCTGGACTTCCGCCCGATCCCGTTCGTCCGCGATCGGCAGAATGATCCGCTTCAACGGCTGCCGGACTTTCAGATTGGATTTCATTCGCATTGCACGGACGAGCATCACGATCTTCTCCGCACGTTCCATGCGCCGCTCGAGATCGGGGTCCATTGCCGAGCGGTCCGGTTCGGGCAAGTCGGTCAAGTGTACCGATTCGCTCTTCTCGCTGTGCGTGACAGCATTCAGGGCGCGGTAGAGCTCCTCCGCAATAAACGGCGCAAACGGCGCCGTCAGCTTGAGAACCGTCACCAGGCAATACTCCAGCGTCTGATACGCTGCGGTCTTATCCTTGCCCATCTCGCTTTTCCAGAACCGGCGCCGGTTCCTGCGGACATACCAGTTCGAGAGCTGGTCGATGGTGAAGTCGCTCACCATGCGCGCCGCCCTGGTCACGTCGTATGCCTCCATAGCGGCGATGTACCGCTCGGTCAACGAGTGCAGCTCCGACAGGATCCAGCGGTCGATCTCCTGACGCTCAGCAGCCGGCACGGCCGCTTCGCCCCCGGCATACCCATCGATGTTGGCATACATCGCGAAGAACGCATAGGTGTTCAGCAACGTCCCGAAGAATTTTCGCTGAACCTCCCCCAATCCGTCCTCGTCGAACATCGTGGAACGCCATGGCGGACTCGTCGTCATCAGGTACCAGCGGGTCGTGTCCGCGCCGTACCGTGCAAGAGTGGCAAACGGATCAACCGAGTTCCCTTTCGACTTGGACATCTTCTGCCCTTCCTTGTCGAGGATCAACTCGTTCACGACGACCGTTTTGTACGCCGGCTTCTTGAAAAGGAACGTCCCGATGGCATGCAGTGAATAGAACCATCCCCGGGTCTGGTCGATCCCCTCGCAGATGAAATCCGAGGGATACTGTTCCCCCGATTCGATCAACTCGCGGTTCTCGAACGGATAGTGCCACTGCGCAAACGGCATCGCACCCGAATCGAACCATACGTCGATCAGCTCCGGCGTCCGGCGCATCGTGCCGCCGCACGAACAGCGAAACGTCACGGCATCCACAAATGGCTTGTGGAGATCGAGCGGCTCCGCGACATTTTCCCCCTCCCGCAGCTCCGCGATGCTGCCGACGCATTTCTCTGCCTTGCACTCCTCGCAGATCCAGACCGGCAACGGCGTTCCCCAGAAACGGTCACGCGATAGCGCCCAGTCTTTGTTCTCCTCCAGCCAGTTGCCGAACCGTCCTTCGCCCACCTCGGGCGGGACCCAGGTAATCTGCTTGTTCAGCGCAATCATCTCTGCGACGTATTTCGTGGTGCTGATATACCACGAGTCCCGCGCATAATAGAGCAGCGGTGTTTTGCAGCGCCAGCAGTGAGGATAGCTGTGTGTGATCGTCTCTTTCCTGTAAAGGATGCGGCGCTCTTTCAGGTCACGGATAATATCCGCATCCGCGTCCTTGACGAATTTTCCGGCGAAATCCGTCACTTCGGGCCCGAACTCACCACTCTTGTTCACCGGGTGGATGGTCGGGAGGTCGTAGACGCGGGAAGTCTGGTAGTCATCCTCTCCATATGCCGGGGCCATGTGCACGATGCCGGAACCATCTTCTGTGGTCACGAAAGGCGCCTCCACGACGTAGAACGCCTTTCCTTCCACCGGATGGTAGTTGAAGATCCGTTGGTAGGCAATCCCGGCGAGAGCCTTCCCTTTCATCCGCTCGATGACGGTATACTCGCCGTCGAGAACGCCCAGCCGGGCTTCTGCAAGGATCAGCTTTTCATCCCTGTGCTCCACCTTGACATAGTCGACATCGGGGTGAACCGCAAGCGCGACATTGGCGATCAGCGTCCACGGAGTCGTCGTCCAGACCAGAAACGACGTGTCCGGGGCGCTTTTCAGTTTCATCCGGACATAGACGCTCGGGTCTTTCACATCATCGTACCCGAGTGAGACTTCGTGAGACGAGAGCGGCGTCTCACATCGGGGACAGTAAGGCTGGATCTTGTACCCGCGGTAGATAAAGCCGCTGTCAAAGTAACGCTTCAATGCCCACCAGACAGACTCGATATAATCATTGTGAAACGTCACGTACGGCCGGGAGAGGTCGACCCAGTACCCCATCAGCTCGGTCATCCTTTCCCAGTCTACCTTGTACTTCCACACCGATTCGCGACATCTCGCGTTGAATTCCGCGACGCCGTACCGGACAATATCTTCTTTGTGTTTGAAGCCGAGTTGCTTTTCCACCTCAATCTCCACCGGAAGGCCGTGCGTGTCCCAGCCCGCTTTCCGGTGAACCTGGTACCCGCGCATGGTCTTGTACCGGCAGACCAGGTCTTTCAACGTCCGGCTCATGACATGGTGGATGCCGGGGCGACCGTTCGCCGTCGGAGGCCCTTCGTAGAACGTGAACCCGGGCCTACCGTCGCGGAGCGAAATGCTCTTCTCAAAAATCCTGTTTTCTTTCCAGAATTTCAGGATATCCTGCTCGACCGCCGGGTACGATATTTTTTCTGTGAGTTCCTTGAACATCGCCGTCGACTGTTAAAGTCTCTCCACTACGCCTTTCATAATCGCCGTCAGCTTCGGTTCGGTCTTCCCCGCAACAGCAATAATCTCTTCCACGATCGCCGGCTGCAGCGCGTCGGGAAAGCACTCATCGGTGATGATCGAAAAACCAAGCACCTTCATCCCCATGTGGTTTGCCACGATATCTTCGGGGACCGTCGACATGCCGACCGCATCCGCACCGATCAGGCGGAGGAAGCGGTATTCCGCCCTGGTTTCGAGATTGGGACCCTGAACAGCGACAAATACTCCGCGTTCGATGCGGATCCGGAGGTCGAGGGCGACCTCTTCGGCAAGGGCGATCAGCGCTTTGCTGTAGGGTTCCGACATATCCGGGAACCGCGGCCCGAGTGCGTCGTCATTCGGACCGATCAGGGGGTTGTCCCCCAGAAGATTGATGTGATCGGTGATCACCATGATGCTTCCGCGTGTGTACTGCGGGTTCATCCCTCCCGCAGCATTCGAGATCAGAAGCGTCCGCACGCCGAGGAAATGCATCACCCGGACGGGGAATGTGACCTGCTGCAAGGTATATCCTTCATAGGAGTGGAAGCGCCCCTGCATAGCCACCACCGGCTTGTTCCCGAGGGTGCCAAAGATCAGTTTACCGTGATGGGACTCGACCGTCGAAACCGGGAAATGTGGAATATCTCCATAATCCACCACTACATCCTGCCGGATCTCCGCAGCCAATCCGCCCAGGCCGGTTCCCAGGATGATGCCAATAGCCGGCTCCATCCGGGTCCGGGTGCGGAGAAACGCAACCGCTTCGTCAATATCCTTCCGGAGTGCGCTCATTGTCGAGGCTCTTTAGCACGCGGTCAATTTCGAGGGATTCTTTCCCCGTCCCCAGCGACGGGGAGCTCGTGAGGTCAGACGGGTTGCCCAATTCGAGTGTCTTAATGAGATCCAGCTCGGAGCTGAGCAGCACGCGGAGCCGGGCGAGGATGGACTCGCGGCGTGACCAGAGCTGTGTCACATCGGCGTTGAGCCGCGCCAGGTCGGTGTTTGCCTGCTCGACGATTTTCGACGCCTTTTGTTCAGCTTCCCGGATAATCGTTTCCGCGTCGCGCCGAACCGACTCGTACGTCCGGGTCGTGGTTTCCTGTGCCTGGAGGAGGGTTTGCTGGAGACTCTTTTCGATCTGGCGGTAGTCCTTCAGCTGCACCTCCAGCTCAACAATTCTGTCACGCATATCCTTCTGGAGTTTCAGCAAATCTTCAAATTCGTTCGCCATCATGTCCATGAAGGTATCGACTTCGACCGGGTCGTACCCCCGCATGATCCGCTTAAATTCCTGCTTTTTGATATCGAGCGGTGTCAATTTCATAAGCATCTCCTTCCTTAAGTCAGGAGCGTTTTTTCCGAGAGCCGAAGATGGCCGTCCCGATACGGATCAGGGTGGCGCCCTCCTCAATGGCAACCTCAAAATCACCGGTCATTCCCATTGAAAGGTGGCGCATCTCCACATTGTGCTGTGCGGCTCCGGCGAGTTCATTCTTCAGGTGCCGCAGGGTGCGGAACATCGGCCGTGAGCCCTCCGGATCCGGAAGGAACGGGCCAATCGTCATAAGACCGGCAACGCGGATGTGCCGGAGACCTTCCAACGACCGGACAAGGGCGGCGGTATCATCCGGCCGAACGCCAAACTTCGTCGCCTCTCCTGTCGTGTTGACTTCCACCAGGAGATCGATCACCCGGCCGGCCTGGGCGCCTCTCCGGTCGATCTCGCGTGCAAGCCCGGCATTGTCAACGGCGTGGATCAGGGTGATCCACGGTGCAATGTACTTGACCTTGTTGGACTGCAGGTGGCCGATGAAATGCCACCGGATCACCTTGGTTGCGAGCTGTTCCCTCTTCTCGAGGAGCTCCTGCACGTAGTTTTCTCCGATGTCCGGCACGCCGGCATCAACGACTTCCCGGACCATTCCGGCAGGGAATGTTTTCGCAACTGCAAGCAGCGTAACGTCGCCGGGCTCGCGCCCGACTTTTTGGCACGCCGCAGCGATTCTACGCCGGATCGTATCGACGTTGGCCGGAATCATGCAAAAATTAAGGAATGAATATAACCACTTCGGCTCTCAATATCAACCCGCTTGACTTCGCCTCCTTTTTTACTTTACTTGCCAACAACAGGAAGGGAAAGAGCATTCATGAGCATTCTGGACTTTGGCGGCTTCGATGACGAGGGCGACGAGGAGCAGGGTAGAAAGGATCGTTTCGAAGACGAACTGAAGAAGTACAAAGACATGCTCAAGGACGGGGCCTCCAAGATTACCAATATCGAGGCCCTCGAAGAGATCGTCAACTACTATTTTGACAACGAGAAGTACGAAGAAGCCCTCCGATTCATCACCCAGCTCCTCACCCTCGTCCCGTACAGCGCCGACAACTGGCAGCGTAAAGGACTTATCCTCAGCAATCTCTCCCGCTTCGACGAGGCGCTCGATGCCTTCGACCGGGCGTTGAACCTCAACCCGGTCGATCCGGAGATCCATGTCAACAAGGGGATCACCCTGGACGATCTCGGCCGGACCGAAGACGCCCTTGCATGTTTCGAGCGCGCCCTGGAGATCGACTCGGCCAACGACGACGCACTCTTCAACAAGGGAATCACGCTTGAGAAGGCCGGCCGCTACGAGGAGGCCCTCCAGATCTTTCGGTTTATCCTGGACGGCAACGCGGCGCACAAAGAGGCCTGGTACGAGGCTGGGTATTGCTACGACTATCTTGAAAAGCCCGAAGAGTCCCTCCGCTGCTACGATGAACATCTGAAGCTCGACCCCTATAATTACAACGCCTGGTATAACCGGGGCATTGTGCTCAACAGGATGCTGCATTACAACACAGCCCTGGAGAGCTACGAAACCGCACTCGCAATCCGCGAGGAATTCCCTGCCGCCTGGTACAACCGGGGGAACGCCTTCGCCAATATCGGCCGCCTGCACGATGCGATTGCGTGCTACAAGGAAACTCTGCGCCTGGAGGAAAAAGACGTCCCCGCGTGGCACAATCTGGGGAACGCCTATGAGGAACTGGGGGAATACGAGGAAGCGATCACATGCTTCACCCGGGCTCTCCGCTACGATCCGGAGCACTATGAGTCGTATTTCGGCCGGGGAAGCTGCTATGACGCCGGGGAGCAGTACCGCCGTGCGCTTGGCGACTACAACCGCGCCCTGACATTGTGCAAGGACTATCCCGAACTCTGGTATGCCAAAGCTGACCTCCTCTATAATATGGGACGGGTCCGGGACTCCCTGCTCAGCTACCGCATGGTCACCCGCCTTGACCCGACCAATTTCGAAGCGTGGTTGGACTACGGCGAGACACTTTTCGAGTTGGGCTATCTGAAACAGGCACTCAAGGCCTTTGATCGGTCGGTGGAGGCCAATCCGCATTCGGCGGAACCCTACTACAGCCGGGCGAAGGTCCTCATGGTTCTCAATCGCCAGTTCGAAGCTGTGGAGTCCCTCAAAACGTCGTTCCGGCTCGATCCGCAGAAACGACTCGACTTCGAGCGTGAGTTCCCCGGCGTCCGGTCGATACGGGAGTTCAAGAGTCTCCTCAAACGCTGATCCTCAGAGCATGCACCGTTCTTTGACGGGAGAAAGGGATACAGCAGCCATGCTTCCCGATGTGCTGGCGACGAAGTATGAACACCTCAAGGAAATCCTCCGCGAGATGGGGAGCGTCGCTATCGGATATTCCGGCGGCGTTGACAGTACGCTTCTCCTGAAAGTCGCCGTCGATGTCCTCGGTCCGCGTGCCCTTGCCATGATCGGACGCTCGGAAACCTACCCAACCCGTGAGTTTGAAGAAGCATCCGCCCTCGCTCAAACTATAGGCGCCCGGTCAATCGTCGTCAGAACCGAAGAGACCGACCTCCTGAAGTTCCAGGAGAATCCGCCGGACCGCTGCTACTTCTACAAGACTGAACTCTTCGGGAAACTGCAATCCATCGCCGAGCAGGAAGGCATCGCATGGATCGCCGACGGGACGATCACCGATGACGTCGGAGATTTCAGGCCCGGGATGCGTGCGAAGTCCGAAAAGAACGTCCGCTCTCCTCTCCTGGAAGCCGGCCTGAGCAAGGCGGACGTGCGCGAGCTGTCAAAGCACCTCAACCTTTCCACCTGGGACAAGCCTGCATTCGCATGCCTCTCGTCCCGTTTCCCCTATGGCACCGGCATCACCCGGGAAAACCTCGCCCGCGTCGACAGAGCCGAGACTTTTCTGCGTGACCACGGCTTTCGATTCTTCAGGGTCCGCTTCCATGACGAGCGAACCGCCCGCATCGAGGTCGGCTCCGAAGAAATCGCCCGCCTGCTTGAACCGGAACTCCGCAACGCAATGGTAAGCCATCTGAAAGAGCTCGGCTTTACGTACATCACGCTTGACCTCCAGGGGTACCGCACGGGCTCGATGAACGAACCCCTGAGCGAAGATCTTAAGCGCCAGGCCCTGCACAGAGCTCACGAAGGCGAACCGACTCCGGGCGCGTGACGGATTCCTTTCGTTTCCTCCTGCTCCTGACACCTCGAATGTTGCTTCTCCTTTCCGATTCGTGTATCTTTTCAAATTCATTGCATTGCCCCCCGCACACATGACGCCACACCTCGTACAGATAAACATCTCCCGGGGAGGAATCCCCAAATGTCCGATCCCCCAGGGACAGGTAACGTTTGCCTGCGTGGAGGGAGATGACTGGAATGACAAGAAGAACCATGGGTGGAGAGACCAGGCGCTCTGTCTCTTCTCCACGGAGCTGATCGAAGAACTGACGGCGGAGGGGTACCCGCTCTTTCCCGGCGCGGTCGGCGAGAATTTCACCACCCGGGGGCTGGACTACAGGTCGGTGCGCCTGGGACAGGTGTACAGGGTCGGCGACGGAGTCGAGATGCGAATCACCAAGATTCGTACGCCCTGTCAGACGATCGCCGTCTACGGCAAGGGGATCATTGCAGCCCTGTACGACCTGGAAGTCAAGCGCGGCAACGTTCGGACGCCAAAGTGGGGAAGGTCCGGATACTATGCTGAGGTACTCCGGGAGGGGATTGTCCGGCCGGGCGACCCGATCGTTCTCCTGAAGGAATCGTAAAATACCTTCTCCCGCCATCGGAAATTCGGGGAGATGACGATAGTATACTTCAAAGGCAGCCCATGAATTTCTCCCAGAGACTCCGCAAAATCCAGCGGAGGAATAACAGCATTCTCTGCATCGGCCTTGATACCGATCTCAGCAAGATTCCGGAGTTCCTGTTCAAATATGGGGATCCGATACTCGAATTCAATCGCAGGATCATTGAAGCAACCAGCGATCTTGTCTGTGCCTACAAAATCAACCTCGCGTTTTACGAGTGTACCGGCGAACACGGATGGCACACGGTCCACCAGACGCTCGCGCGGATCCCGGACGACATCATCACGATCGGCGACGCAAAGCGCGGCGATATCGGGAACTCGTCGGAAATGTACGCCCGGCTGCTTGTCGACGACTACGGGTTCACCGCATCCACGGTGAACCCGTACATGGGTTCTGACTCCGTGGCTCCCTTCCTGAAGAATGCAGACCAGGGGGTTTTTATTCTTGCGGTCACGTCAAATCCGGGTGCAAAGGATTTTCAGTACCTGAAGGCTGGTGGAAGACCGCTCTACGAGCAGGTGATCCGGAAGGTCAAAGGATGGAACAGGAAGAAGAACTGCGGGCTCGTGGTCGGCGCGACGCGGCCCCGCGAACTGCAGCGCGTGCGCGTGCTAACCCCCGACATGCCGATCCTGATCCCCGGTATCGGCACCCAGGGGGGCGACCTCAGGAGCGCGGTACGATACGGCTGCGATGCGAAAGGCGAGATGGCAGTGATCAACGCCAGCCGGGCGATCATCTTCGCCTCCCGCGGTAAGGATTTTGCCGGCGCAGCCCGAACAGCCGCCATTGCACTCCGCGATGAAATCAATTCCCATCGCACCCGCTACTTCGGCAAACCCCGATGAGTTGCCATGAGCCCTCCAAAGGTCCCCGAGGAGTGGCTCCGGCACGTCTGGCAGCACCAACTGTTTGACACATCCCATCTTCAAACACGCGACGGCAAACCGGTCAGGATTATCTTTCCCGGAACTCCAAACAGCGATGGCGGTCCGGACTTCACCGCGGCCAAGATCTGCGTGGGACAGACCACCTATCACGGCGATGTGGAACTGCACATCGACGACGCCGAGTGGCAGGCACACCGACACCACCTCGATCCCCACTACAATGCCGTGATCCTCCATGTTGTCTTGACCGCAGGGGACGACATTCAACCGGCAATCACCTCAAACCGGCGCGCCATCCCTCTCCTTGTCCTCCACCCTTTCCGGGACAATCGGCTTCATGGCGCGCGGGAGGATGCTTTCCTCGGGACCGATCGCTGCGAGAAGAGCCCGAAAATATCCTGCAGGGCCCTGCATGAGGCTCTCCCCGACGGGGCTATGATGGTCCTCCTCAGGCGGATGGCCGCAGAAAGATTTGAAACCAGAGTGCACATGCTCGGTGAGCGCCTGCGACAATTGATCGACGAGCGACAAAGGACGCTCTGCGAACCGTATCCCCGGTACCACGGTAACCCCGATGACATCCCGCCACCGCAATACGACTACACCCGGAAAGACTACGCTTCGAGGGCCCTCTGGGACCAGCTGTTGTATGAGGGGATCGTAGAAGGACTGGGGTATTCCAAGAACAGGGTGCCGTTTCGTGCCCTCTCACGCAACCTGAAACTGGAGGTGCTCCGGCATTTTACCATCACCGATAGTCAGACGATGATGGCACTTCTGTTCGGCGCAGCAGGGCTGCTCCCCCCGGCCCGGAGTGTTCACAACAGGGAAAGCCGCTCCTATCTGCGTCGCCTCCGGCGACGCTGGAGAGAGCTCCGGCCTCTTCTCCGAATTCCGCTCCTTCATGAAGCAGATTGGCTCTTCTTCCGGCTGCGCCCGGGAAATTTCCCCACCGCTCGACTCGCAACGCTCTGTTTTCTCCTCCCTTCGCTCTTCGACAGCGACGGACTACGCCGGCTCATTGGCATTTTCAGCACTGAAGAGTGGGCCGTCAACAAACGGGTTGCTGCGCTCATGCGCCTTTTCGATTGCGTACCCGATGGCTTCTGGAAAAATCATCTGAGCTTCAGTGACGAAGCCGGACGGCGGGGCGCCCGACTCGGGAGGGACAGGATCATCGAGCTCCTGATCAACACCGTCGTCCCCGTAGTTCACTTGTACGGGCGTCTCTTTGGGAACCGGCCTCTGCAAACTCATACGCAGAACGTGTATTGCGCTCTCCCCGCTTCCCGCGAAAATACCGTCACCAGGACAATCCGAGAGCAGGTGCTCCGCAGCGGGATCCTTTCCTCATCAGCGTGGATGCAGCAGGGGATGATCCAGCTCTACGGATTCTATTGCACGCAGAATCGCTGCCGGCAATGCGACATCGGTGCAACCCGGTTCCCCGCTATCATCAGCTGAACTCTACGCACCGTATGCCGGTTTGGCTGGCCTGTGTCATCGTTGCCTCGCAGCCGTCAGTCCGGCCCTGGTGGGACACGCCCCGAAAGCTGAGGAAACCGGGCCCCCAATCACGTAGGCGCACAACTCCTGCGCGGGGTAGAGGATTCCGGCGGTCCTAGAGTGTTACCCCCAGCATGACCGGCAGATAGGTCGTCTTTTCCCCATCCGTCAGGATCCATGTGTACCGCAACTCCACAAAAAGCGTGATCCCTACCTTGAGGTCCACGCCTGCGCCGAGGTTGAACAGGGTCTTCGTCTGGGATGGAACACCAGGGGGATTCCCTACGGGAGTTCCCTGGTAGGCCACCGTAGCCCCGTCGGCTTTGATATTGGCAAGGCCGATACCTCCCGTGAGGTATGGCTGGATCAGCGGGAGCGGAAAGATAGCCATCTTTGCGTTCACGCTCCCGGACCAGATGGTGATCTTCCCTCCATCGATCGTGTACCCTGACGCAGAATTGCCGAGCAACCCCGCCAGCACCTGCCGGTACTTGTCGTTATCCGGCGAGAACGAGAGGTAATCTACGGAGAGGCGGAAGCTATAACCAATGAGACCGACGTCGAAGTGCGCTCCGCCTCCGTAGCCTGGACCGTATGCGTCTTTCAGCGATCCGCCGACGTTACTGCTTGCGGGGAGTCCGAGACTCAGGTTGGCAATGTTGGCGTGTGCACCAAAGCCAACCGTCTGCGCAAACACCCCGGTTGACACCGTTACGAGCATGAAAATCCCGCACAGGAAACGCGTCATGGTTCCTCCCGATCGTGATATGATCATGTCTTTTGTTGTTTCTTCTTCGCTGCTGGAAAGAGAATGTTGTTCAGGATGAGCCGGTATCCCGGAGAATTTTTGTGAAGCGAAAGGTCGGTTGGTGGATCACCGACGGCGTGCTGGTAATCCTCTGGATCATGTCCACCATAGAATGTAAACGTGCCGCGGCCGAAGTTTCCGTGCAGATAGCGCACCTGGTCGGTCCCTTGCTTCTCGGCAAGGATGGTCACCGTTTTCTTGATCGTGCTTTTCTTGAATCCGGTCGTCTGGCCGAGGAAGCCCTTGATCACATTGACGTGGTCCTGGGTCAGCATGGTCGGGACCGGATCGAACTTTGCTGAGAACTCAAACAGCGTGAAGTAGTCCGTCTCGGGATTCTGCAGCGCAAGGAGATCGCTGGGCGGCTGGTCGATGTCGGAATATTCATAGCGCAGTGGGTTCATCTCGAGCACGAAGTCGGTAAAGGCCAGCGTCCGCGAGAAGTCCAGTTTTTTCTGTGCATCGGGATCCGGAGGATCACCGTCGTACATGACGTCGCAGATATCCACATTCGCAGCAGCGAGTGCAATGTCGTAGGTATCCGTCGCCGAACACATGGCGAACATGAACCCGCCGTTCCCGATATATTCCTTGATACTCTGCACCACTGCTTTCTTCAGTTCGGAGACTTTCTTGTATCCCAGCTTCTTCGCTTCGTTTTCCAGCAGCACCTGCTGCTCCATGTACCAGCTTGCTCCGGCGAAGGAGGCGTAGAACTTTCCGTACTGTCCCGTAAAATCCTCGTGGTGGAGATGGAGCCAGTCATACTCATGCAATTTTCCGCCGAGCACCTCATCGTCCCAGAGTTTGTCGTACTTGATCTCGGCATATTCCAGGGCCAGGGTAACGGCGTCGTCCCAGGGCTGGAATCCGGGTGGGACATAGACCGCGACGCGAGGCGCCTTCTCCAGGCGGATGACATCCATGTTGTTGTCTTCCTGTTGCACTTCGGCATAGATCTGCGCCGCCTCCGTCGCACTGATCTGTGCAAACCCCACCCCCCTGATCCGGCACTCCGAAGCAACCATATCAAGGTTGTCCAGGAGGAATGAGCCGCCCCGATAGTTGAGCAGCCAGTCGACTTCCAGTCCCTTGGTGAGCGCCCAGTAGGCGACCCCGTAAGCCTTCAAATGGTCGGTTTGTTTGAGATCCATAAAGATCAGCAGTTTCGGCTGTGCACCGGCAGGCAGCACAACAAGAAGGAACATCACCAGGAGTCTGCCTATCATAGCGGGTCGCCTCTGAGCTGGCGGATCCTCTTGCGGGCAAGTGCCGTCAGGACCGATCGGGGATGATCCATGAGGAGTTTTTCATAGGCAGCGATAGCAGCGGCCTTGTCCTTCAGGCCGAACTCCTGGATCTCCGCAACGCTGAACTGCGCCCGGTCCAGCGCCACGCTGCTTTCCTTGAACTCCGTCAGGAGCTTCGCATAGGTCACCAGAGCGTCCTGATACATGCCAGCCGCCTCCTGGAGGGAACCGCTCCTCATGAGCGCATCGTCCACCAGCAGCGCTCCCGGGAAAAGCTGGACAACCTGCCTGAAAAGGGAAACCGCTTCCGTGTTCTTCCGCTGCCGGGAGAGAAACTCCGCTTGTGCAAACTGCTTCAGCGCTTCAGGGGACGTTTTCGCATTCTCCTCCAGGAATGCCAGGAGTTGGAGTGCATCGTTGGCGTAGTCGGCCTTCAGGTTAAGCGCGATGGCCTGTAACCGTCGGATGGCATCATCGGGATGGCCAGCGAAGAAATCGAGTTCCGCGAGGCGATAGTTCGCCTCATCGGCCTGGTCCGGCGTGGCGTCCGGGGCGGAGGCTACGGGCCGGTACGACTGCGCGGCGCGGGTTGTATCGCCACGGGCCACATCGATCTGCCCGGTCTTCAGCGCTACATCGTACCGAATCAAGCGAACGTTACCCGCTTCTTCCCCGACTTTTTCAAACGAGGCCAGGGCACCATCGAGGTCGAAAAACTTCTCGAATTGGATGGTTCCAATCTGGTAATACGACTTCGCGGAGAACTCCGAGTGCGGGTATTCCTGGATGATGGAGCGGAAATAGGCCACGGCACCCCGGTACTCGGGACTGGCCTCCGTCATCGGACGGTGTCCGCCCCCCAGCGGACGCGTCAGGGTATCAGCCATCGCGCCCATTCCCTTGAGCGTGCTGGCGTAGCCGAACTTCGCATAGGGCATTTTCGCCGCTGAAAGAGGCACCTTGATAGCCTCCTCGTACGCTCTCGCCGCAACATCGAAGGCCTGTTCCTTGAACGCACGATCGGCAAAGGCCAGGAGCGAACTTCCCTGGGCCCGCATCAAACGGTCGATGTTCCTGTATACTTCAAACGCCTCGGGGAATTCCTTCCCCTCAAGATGGAGCCAGCCGAGCAGCTCTGACAGTCGTACATCGTCCTTTTCGCGCAGCGCCTCCCGTACGGCATCCATGGCGGTTTTCCGCGCATCCGGCTTTCCCGTAAACGCCGCGAGTCTACCCTGGACGAACGCCAGCTGTCCGGGATTCTGCCCGAGCCAGCGGAGCAGTTCTGTTGTGGCACCATGGTAATCCATTGACACAGCCAGCAATTGCGAAAGCTCGATCGTGAAGAGGTTTGGATCTTTGCAGGCAACCCGGGCCCTGCGGTAGACTTCGGCCGCACGATCAAGCAGACGGTTCTCGATCATGACGTTGGCAATGATCCGGTACGCATTCGAACTTGCGGGATTGAGCGCGAGGGCCCGGTCCCATTCCTCCCGGGCCTCGCGATCCTTGCCGGATCGGTGAAAGACGCTGCCCAGAAGGGCCCGGAGATTGAGATCAGCCGGCATCAATTCCAGTCGGCCGTTGATCAACGCGACAGCATCGTCGTATCGTTTCAACTGGATCAGCATCCGCTGCAGAGCATCGAAGTATACCGTGTTCTGAGGATCCCGGGTCAGCAACTCTCGATAGAGCCCGGCCGCACGTTCATAGTCGCCCGCCTGTTCAAAACCCTGCGCGAGACGAAACTTCGTCCCCATGTCCTGCGTTTGGGAGAGAACGGGAACAGGACTGAGCAAGAGGCCTAGGATCAGGATGGCGGTGAGAGGAGTCATGAAAGAAATATATCAAAATGGCAGCTTTATTCCACTGTCTTGATAGGCAAGGCTCATTTGCGTATCTTGAAAAGATGCATTCTTACAACCCTCTTTCATTTGTGACGAAGAAGAAAAACATCGCCATTCTTGGCTCGACAGGATCGATCGGCAGGAGCACGCTCGAGGTGGTGCATACAATGCCCGACCGGTTTCGTGTCACCTACCTTACGGCGAACCGCAATGTTGACCTCCTTCGCGAACAGATTGAGCTCTTCCGGCCCCGGGGGGTTCTGGTGCTGGAGGAGAGCAGCGCGGCGGCACTGCGGACGATGGTCAACGGCTCCACCGAGGTTTTTGTTGGTGAAGAAGGCCTCGAGAGCATCGTTGCGCGCGACGATGTTGACGTGGTTCTCAGCTCGCTGGTCGGTTTCGCCGGGCTGAAGCCCACGCTCCGAGCGATCGAGGCCGGGAAGGACGTTGCACTCGCCAACAAGGAAACCCTTGTGGTCGGCGGCGAGATCATCATGAAGAAGGCCCGGGAAAAGAAGGTGCGCCTTCTCCCGGTGGACAGCGAGCACAGCGCCATCCTGCAGTGCCTGCAAGGAGAAGACCCCGGGAGCATTGCCCGTCTCCTCCTCACGGCATCAGGCGGCCCGTTCCTGCACATGGAGCGGAGCCTCTTCTCGACGATCACCAGGGCCCAGGCCCTGAACCATCCCACGTGGAGGATGGGAAACAAGATCACCATCGACTCCGCCACGCTGATGAACAAGGGGCTGGAAGTTATCGAGGCCTTCTGGCTCTTCGGCATCCCGGGCGAGAGAATCGAAGTTGTGATCCACCCGCAGTCGATCATCCACTCCATGGTGGAATTCGTCGACGGCTCGATCAAGGCCCAGCTGGGGATTCCCGACATGAAGATCCCCATCCAATACGCGCTGACCTATCCGGAGCGTCCGGTCTCGAGCTACCGGCGCATCGATTTTGCCACCCTGCGGGAAATGACGTTTCTCAAACCGGATGTGGAGAAATTCCGCTGCCTTGCCCTGGCCTTCCGGGCGCTGGCAACAGGCGGAACCGCGCCGGCAGTCCTCAATGCGGCGAACGAAGTGGCGGTGGAATTGTTCCTCGAAGAGCGCCTCCCCTTCGACGCCATTCCATCCCTCATCGAAGGTGCTCTTGACATGCACACGCCGCGCTACGGCGTAACGTTGGACGACCTTGTCCGGGCTGACCGGGATACACGCGAATTCGTCCGCCGGCATGCGGCGGCTCTTGAACAAGAACGGTAGGGATCATGGGGTTTCTCAAGACGGTTTTCGATTTCATCATAACGATTGGCGTCCTGGTGTTCGTCCACGAGTTTGGCCATTTTCTGGCGGCAAAACTCTGCGGGATGCGTGTCGAGCGGTTTTCCATCGGATTCCCCCCGCGCGCCTTCGGGAAGACCTTTGGCGAGACGGACTACTGTGTCTCGTGGATCCCCATCGGCGGCTATGTGAAGATCGCCGGCATGATCGATGAGAGTTTCGACACGGACTATCTGAACAAGCCACCGGAACCCTGGGAGTTTCGCTCTAAACCCATCTGGCAGCGTATGCTGGTGATTTCCGCTGGCGTGATCATGAACATCCTTCTTGCTATCGCCATTTTCTGGGGAATCAATTACGTGCAGGGCCGGACCGTCCGCGAGTACTCCGAGACCTGGATGGCGATCGCTGTCG
>DAIUKN010000011.1:0-16921 GCA_036848195.1 Bacteroidota bacterium | reverse complement strand
TGCCGGATCTTCTCGGTGGTCGCCGAATCGTTAACAAAAACGGTGGCGATTTCCGGCTCGAGTCTCCGGAACTCTATACACAATTCTATCAGCACCCGCACACGGCAACCGGTCTTCTGGCGGAGGCGGTCTATGGACTTCCCGAGCTCAACCGGGACAAGATTGTCGCCGCCCGCCTTATTGCCAATCCGGGATGCTACCCGACGGCCGCGATTCTTGCGCTTCTTCCGGCATTGCTCCATGGATTTGTGAAGCCGCAGGGGATCGTGGTCAATGCCCTCTCGGGCATTTCCGGGGCCGGCCGGAGTGCGTCCAACGATCTGAGCTTCAGCGAAATCAACGAGAATGTCCGGGCATACAAACTGGGAACACACCAGCACATCCCGGAAATCACCGCGGTGCTTTCCGGGGCGATGGGGAGGGAGGTCTCGCTCTCTTTTGTGCCACACCTGATCCCGATCACCCGTGGTATCTACACCACGGTTCATGCCGACCTCGCGATGACGGTGGGTGCGGCGGAGCTGTACGACGCATATGACGCCTTCTACCGCGATGCTCCGTTTGTCAGGATCAAGCGGCAGATACCGCAGATCCAGGGTGTCGTCAGGACGAACTTCTGTGACATCGGGTTGACCATCGAACCGCGGACCAACCAGTTGGTCATCATCTCTGTGATTGACAACCTGGTCAAAGGGGCGGCGGGTCAGGCCATCCAGAACATGAACATCGTCTTCGGACTGCCTGAATCCACGGGCTTACGCTAAACTCGGGAGGAATTCCATGATCGAAGAATGTCCTGGGGGCATTACCGCCCCGGGTGGTTTTTCTGCCGCAGGTATCTTCTGCGGAATCAAACGGGTGAAGAAGGACCTTTCGATGGTGCTTTCCGACAGTCCCGCAGCCTGTGCCGCGGTCTTCACCGCGAACCAGGTCCCCGCCGCTCCGCTCCTGGTGGATAAGCTTCAGCTCCGTCGGTCAGCGTTCATGCGCGCCCTTGTTGTGAACAGCGGGAACGCGAATGCCTGTACCGGCGAACGGGGGATGGGCGATGCATGGACGATGGTGAAGACCGCGGCGGGTGTATTGGGCCTGGAAGAAGCCCAGGTCCTGGTCTCTTCCACCGGTGTGATCGGTCAGTACCTCCCGATGGACAAGATCGTCGGCGGAATCACCGACGCTGCAGGGCAGCTCCGGAGAGACGGCGGTACGGCCGCCGCTGAAGCCATCATGACCACCGATACGTTCGTTAAAGAGCTGGCGGTGAAGACCGTCGTGAACGGTGTCAGCGTTACCCTGGGGGGTATGGCGAAAGGGTCCGGGATGATCGCCCCCAACATGGCGACGATGCTGGCGTTCGTCAGTACCGATGCAGCAATAGATCCCGCGATCCTGCAGGTGGCACTGAAGAGTGCGGTGGACCTCTCGTTTAACCGGATCACGGTGGACGGGGACACAAGCACGAACGACATGGTCGTGGTGCTGGCCAACGGCAAGGCGGGGAATCCCGAGGTCGCCGCCGTCGGCAATCCGGGGTATGCGCCGTTTCTCCATGCGCTGGAGCATCTCCTGATCAGACTTTCCAAGATGATCGTCGTTGATGGAGAGGGGGCGACAAAATTCGTCGAAATCACCGTCCGTGGTGCATCCACCGACGCAGATGCAGTGCGCGCGGCGCGGACGATCGCGAACTCCAACCTCGTCAAGACGGCCATACACGGGGAAGATGCGAACTGGGGCAGGATCCTCGCAGCCGTGGGGAATGCCGGCATCAGTTTCGTTCCCGAAGAGGTGGAGATCGCCTTTGGAGCGGTGCCGATCCTCAGGCGGAACTACACAATCGACTTCTCGGAGGAGGATGCCAAGCGCGTGCTGGGCGGGAAGGAAATCACGATCACGGTCGACCTCAACGCCGGAAACGGAACAGCCACCTTCTGGACCTGCGACCTTTCGAAAGAGTACGTGGCGATCAACGCAAACTACAGGACATGACCATCATGCTCGAGGAAACGGGATCGAAGACGGAAGTCCTGATCGAGGCGCTTCCCTATATCTCGCGGTACGAAGGGAAGACCTTCGTGATCAAATACGGTGGGGCCGCCATGGTGGATGACGATCTTAAGGAGACCTTCGCCCAGGACGTTACGCTCTTGAAGAAGATCGGCGTCAAGGTGGCCATTGTTCACGGCGGCGGGAAGGAAGTGACCGACATCGCCGGCCGGCTCGGTATCACCTCCCGGTTTGTCGACGGGCAGCGATACACAGACCCGGAAATGATGGATGTTGTGCAGATGGTCCTTGCGGGGAAGACGAACAAGGATATCGTTGTCCGTATCAACCAGCATGACGGGGATGCCGTCGGGCTCTGCGGCATTGACGCCAATGTCCTCCGGGTGGAAAAATTCCAGGAGAACGGACGCGATCTCGGATTGGTTGGGAAGATCACCAACGTGAACACGACGTATCTGAATCTCCTGTTGGCCAACGGCATCATGCCGGTGATCGCACCGGTGGGCGTGGACGACCTTTGGCAGGTATACAACATCAACGCGGACCTGGCTGCCGGCGCGATTGCAGCGGCCCTCCAGGCCGAAAAACTGGTTTACCTGAGCGATGTGGAAGGAGTCATGGTGGGCGGTACCCTTGTGCACAGTATGAAAGAGCACGAAGCCGAAGAGCTGATCAATACCGGCGTGATCAGCAACGGGATGATTCCGAAGATCCGATCCGCTTTCGACGCCCTTGACGCCAACGTGAAGAAGGTGCACATGATCGACGGCCGGGTCAAACACTCTCTTCTTCTGGAAATCTTCACGGACACGGGAATCGGAACGGAAATGGTCCAGGATAGCCCGGGAAAGGGTTTCTGAGGTGACCAGGCAGGAGCGGCTCTTCACCATCAAGGAGATTATCGGCCGTGAGGCGGTGGCAAGCCAGGAGGAGTTGCGCCGTCGGCTGGCGAAACGGGGCTGCCGGGTGACGCAGGCGACGCTGTCGCGCGACATGAAGGAGCTCGGGGTGTTCCGCGTCGCGACCTCCAAGGGAGGCCGGTATGCACTTCAGCCTGCCAGCGAGATGCAGGTCCTCCGCCCGCTCGTCGGAGCGGAAGTCATCGCGATTGATTCGAATGAAGTCATGATTGTGGTTCGGACACTCCCCGGATGCGCCAGCACCGTCGGGGAGTTTATCGACGTCCTGCGGAATCAGGACATTCTCGGGACGGTGGCGGGCGATAACACCCTGCTCGTCATTCCTGCCACGACCCGCAGCACGCGGGCGGTGGAACAGTTTCTTAAACTCAAACTCATTGAAGGAAAATAGAAATGGAGAAGACAAAGATCGTCGTTGCGTATTCCGGCGGACTGGACACCTCGGTGATGGTGAAATGGCTGCTGGAGAAATACCGGAATGCCGAAGTGATCACTGCCACCGGCGACCTCGGACAGAAAAAGGAGCTGGAAGGAGTGCAGAAGAAAGCCCTTGCCACCGGCGCCTCAAAAGCGTTCATCAAGGACCTGAGGCGGGAATTCGTGCTCGAGTACGTTTTCCCCGCCCTGAAGGCCAGCGCGCTGTATGAAGGCGCGTATCCAATGGCCACCTCCCTGGGCCGTCCGCTGCTGGCAAAGTACCTCGTCGAAATTGCGCGCAAGGAAGGGGCGACGATAGTTTCCCACGGATGCACGGGGAAGGGGAACGACCAGGTGCGGTTCGAGGTCTCGATCGGCGCCCTCGCTCCCGATCTGAAAGTGGTCGCACCGCTGCGCGAGTGGGAATTCAAATCCCGTGAAGAGGAGATGGACTACGCGAAAGCCCACGGGATTCCCGTTGCTGCCACTGTGGCGAATCCGTATTCCATCGATGAGAACATCTGGGGAACCAGCATTGAGTGTGGCGTCCTGGAGGATCCGATGGTGGAGCCCCCGGCCGATGCCTACCAGAGAACGGTTGCGCCCGAAGCGGCTCCCGATGAACCTGCCTACCTGGAGATCGAATTCCTTCACGGAATACCCGTCGCTCTCAACAAAACCACGGTTGATCCGCTGGAGTTGATCCAGGCCCTGAATGATCTCGGCGGCGCGCACGCGATCGGCAGGATTGATCTCGTCGAAAACCGCCTGGTCGGGATCAAGTCAAGGGAGATCTACGAGGCTCCCGCGGCGACCATTCTTCACTTCGCTCACACGGAGCTTGAGCGCCTCACGCTGGACAAGCCGACGTTCACCATGAAATCCCAGCTCGCAATTGAATATGCCAATCTTGTCTACAATGGACTCTGGTTCTCGCCATTGCGGAAGGCCCTCGACGCCTTTATTACCGAATCCCAGAAAACCGTTTCCGGTCTCGTTCGGGTGAAGCTGTACAAGGGGACAGTCGCGGTCGCCGGACGCAAGTCCGCGCACTCCCTCTATAATACCCAGCTCGCGACGTACACGAGCGAGGACACGTTTGACCACAAAGCCTCCGAGGGATTCATCAAGATTTACGGCCTCCCGCTCAGGACGTATCATCAGGTGCAGGCCACAGGGAACGGAAACAAGACGGCCAGGCCGGAGCCGGTGGTCGAAGTGACGCCATGAAGGGCTCGAGCGGACGCTTTCTCGGGGCGATCGACGACGAGGCACTGCGATTCTCCTCGTCGCTGGGGTTCGACCGTCGCCTCTTCCGGGAGGATATCGAGGGAAGCCTTGCCCATGTGAGCATGCTGTCCCGGCAGGGGATCCTCACGGCGGGCGAAGCTGCCAGAATCCGGCGCGCGATGCGCGCCATCAGGACGGAGATTGAGACGGGGAAACTGGCACTCACACCCGACAGAGTGGGAAAGAAGCGTTTCGCTGCCGAGGACGTCCATATGGCGATCGAACACCGGCTTATCGAAAAGTTGGGTCCTGTGGGGGGAAAGCTCCACACGGCGCGAAGCCGCAATGATCAGGTTGCGCTCGACGAGCGCCTTTACCTGCGGCGGGTCATCGGAGAGATCGGGAAAGCTATCCGTGGACTGCAGCGCTCCCTGTTGAGAAAAGCGAAGGCGTATCGCGGCACTGTAATGCCCGGCTACACCCATCTCCAGCGGGCGCAGCCGGTCCTGCTGGCACATCATCTGCTGGCATACGTGGCCATGCTGGACCGTGACCATGGACGCTTCACCGATGGCCTCTCCCGCGCTGCGAAGTCGCCGCTTGGTGCCGGAGCACTGGCGGGGACCTCATATCCCATTGATCGACTCCGCGTCGCAAACCAACTCGGGCTTGCCGGGATCATCGAGAACAGCATCGACGCGGTGAGCGACAGGGATGCGTTGCTCGAATTCCTTTCTGCCTGCGCCATCGCCATGATGCATCTCAGCAGACTTGCGGAGGATCTCATCCTCTGGACAACCCAGGAGTGGCGATTCGCTTCGATCGGCGATGCGTTCACGACCGGAAGCAGCATCATGCCCCAGAAGAAGAACCCGGACATGGCGGAGCTGATCAGGGGCAAGACCGGCCGGGTGTACGGTGATCTGATGGCCCTGCTGACCGTCATGAAAGGGCTTCCCCTTGCATACAACAGGGACATGCAGGAGGACAAGGAACCGCTGTTCGATGCGGCGGAGACAGTGGAACGATCGCTCCGCATCATGGCGAGGATGATTGTCACGGTGAAATTCGACCGGACGCGGTTCGAAGCGGAGCTGAATTCGGATTTCCTGCTGGCGACCGAACTGGCGGACTATCTGGGAAGGAAAGGGATGCCGTTTCGGAACGCGCATGCAGTCGCGGGGAGCATCGTCCGGGAGTGCAGCGAGCGCGGAGTGTCGCTCCGGGAGCTGCCGTTGGAAGAGTATCGGCGCCACACGCGACTGTTTGCGCCAGATCTCTACGCGCTCCTCGATGCAAGAGCATCCCTCCGGCTGAAACGTTCGGCCGGGTCGACATCGCCGAAGGAAGTCGCGAAGGCGATCAAGCAGTGGGAGAAAAAACTCTGAACGTGTTCGGCCCTCACTTCATCGGGCAGCTGCCGGGCCGTATGCCATTGCTTCCAGCCGGGCGATGCGCTCTTCCATCGGCGGATGCGTACTGAACAGTCTCGTGAAACCGCCCCCGCTGAGCGGGCTGACAATGAACAGGTGTGCCGTTGAAGGGCTGGCATCCATGGGAATCTGGTGGGCCCTCTGGTCGAGTTTCCGTAGCGCACTGGCCAGAGAGAGAGGATTCCCGGCCACCTGCGCTCCACCTGCATCGGCATCAAATTCCCGTGACCGGGAAATTGCCATCTGGATCATCATGGCAGCGATCGGCGCGACGATCATCATCACCAGGCCGGCGACCGGGCTGCCGTCTTCGCGGTCGGAACTCCGGCCGCCGCCGAACATCATCCCCCACTGGGCCATGTTCGCCAGCATGCTGATGGCGCCGGCGAGCGTAGCGGCGATTGTCCCGATCAGGATGTCCCGGTGCTTCACGTGCGTCAACTCATGCCCGATAACCCCCCGTAACTCGTCGTTCGAAAGCGTCTTCATGATCCCTACCGTGACGGCCACTGCCGCATGATCGGGGTTGCGCCCGGTCGCGAATGCGTTCGGCTGTTCATTCGGGATAACGTACACCTTCGGCATCGGCAGGCCCGCCCGGCCGGAGAGTTCCTCCACCATGCTTACCAATGCCGGCTGATCCGCTTTGGTCACCTCCTGTGCGCCGTACATCTTCAGCACAATCTTGTCACTGAACCAGTAGCTCCCGAAATTCATGATCATGGCGAAGAGAAAGGCCATCACCATACCGTTCTGTCCGCCGATAAGCCGGCCGACGAAGACGAGCAGGATGGTCATCAACGCCATCAAGAGAAAGGTTTTCATCGCATTCATGCTTCAAGACTCCCTGTCAATGTTCACCTCCAGCACCAATCTACAAAACAATTTCCACGTATAGAACACCCGCGACGAGTCCATTCGTTCCGGCGGCTTGCTTCCCGAAATCCCTTGATTCTTCAGGGGTTGGAGAGTATCTTCTGATTGATGAACCCACTCGTTATCGGCATCGCCGGAGGCTCGGGGTCGGGTAAGACCACCGTGACGAACAAGATTCTCGACTCGCTCGACCGGAGTCGGGTTGTCGTCATCCAGCATGACTCCTACTACCGGGACCTCGGCACCTATGGCGGAGCAACCCCCGCCGAGATCAACTTCGATCACCCGGATTCGCTCGAGACGGATCTCCTCATCCGGCACATCCAGGATCTCCGGGCCGGCACGCCGATCGAAGAGCCGATCTACAATTTCACTACCCACCGCCGGCTCGACTCTACCCGCCGGCTTGAGGCGAAAGAGATCATCATCATCGACGGGATCCTCATCTTTGTCGATCAACGATTGCGCAATCTGATGGATATCAAGATCTTTGTTGACACCGATGCCGATGAGCGCCTGATTCGGAGGATCCGGAGGGACATCATGGAGCGCGGCCGGTCCGTGGAATCCGTCATGGTGCAGTACACGAAAACGGTAAAGCCGATGCATCTGCAGTTCGTCGAGCCCAGCAAACATTGGGCCGATATCATCATACCGCGGGGGGCGGAAAATGTCGTCGCCGTTGACATGGTCGTGACCAAAATCGCGATGATGCTCCACGATAACAGCGGAATGGACAGGTGAACGCGATTGAATGGACATTCCAGCTCCGCCTCGCGGTGGCGCTCGCGCTCGGCTTTCTGACCGGCCTTGAGCGGGAGAGCGTCAAGGCAGAGCATCAGAAACTGGTTTTCGGCGGTGTCCGGACCCACCCCATCATCAGCCTTTTTGGCTTTGGCTGTGCATGGCTGTTTCAGATGGGCGCCACGGTCATGCTCCCTGCGGGACTCCTCTCCGTCGGTATCCTGGCGGCCGTTGCGTATAGCGCGAAAATACGGGCGGAAAGATTCGGTTCAACAACAGAGTTCTCTGCGCTTCTCACGTTCGTCGTCGGCGCCCTGGCGCTGCTGGCGGACATCTGGGTGTCAATGGCGCTTGGCATCGTCAATGCAATCCTGCTTTCGGAGAAGGCGAAGCTGGAGACGTTCGTTGAGAACCTGAACAAGGTGGAGTTTCTCGCCACGCTCAAGTTCCTGCTTGTCACGCTGATCATCCTCCCTGTTCTTCCCGACCAGCCGTACACCCGCTTCCAGATCAATCCATCCACCGTATGGAAAATGGTGATCGTCGTCTCGACGGTGGGATTTGTGGGGTACGTGCTGACACGTCGTCTGGGTGCCCGGGTCGGCCTCTGGCTTTCCGGGCTGCTGGGTGGCATTGTTTCCAGCACCGCAGTCACGATTGCTACAGGACGGATGGCACAGCGAGATCCGGGACGTGCTCTTGAAGCCCTGCAGGCCTCGCTTCTCGCGAGCGGCGTCATGTTCATCCGGATCCTCGTGATCATCGCGATTGTCAATCCAGCACATGTGGCCATGCTCTGGTGGAAACTGGGCGTGCTCGCGTTGACCGGCGTCCTGCTCGCTCTTTCCGTGAAAAGGTCCGGAGGTCAGACGGAACCGCAAGAGGATTCCGGCGTCCAGAATCCCTTCGAATTGACACCGGCGCTTCTGTTCGCGTTGCTTTTCGTGGCACTCTCCGTGATGACGACTCTAGTCCGTTCCTCCGCGGGAGATCTGGGTATTCTGACGCTGTCGGCATTGGTCGGCGTTATCGATGTCGATCCGTTCATCGTATCGCTCATCCAGGGGGCAGACGTGAGTGTGTCCGTCGTGGCGAACGGCGTTCTGATTGCGATGATGAGCAACACACTGGCAAAGGGGCTGTATTTTGGAGTCCTCGCGAAGACTCTCCGCAGAGAAACCGGATGGCGCTACGGTGTTTGGGCCCTCCTCCACGTTCCATTGATACTGTTCGGTTGACCATTCGCCATTAAGAACTGAGGCGTTCCTGCGAACTCCTCCGTTTCCAGAAGAGGTACACAGGCACACCGAGTCCGAGAAACGCGAGGCCCGCCCAGGCCTGCGCCGGCTTTTCGAACAGTGTATTGAAGACGAACCAGCCTGAAAGCGTGATGAAGAAGAGTGGAGTCCACGGGTAGCCGAGCGTCCGGTATGGACGATCGGCGTCGGGGCGCTTTCTTCGCAAGACAAAGACGGCTCCAGCGGCGAGACCAAAGAAGATCCAGTCAGTGAAGACCACGTACGAAATAAGATTTTCGAAGGTCCCCCAGAACAACACCAGCACAACAGCCCAGACCGACTGCAGAAGGATGGCGAAAGCCGGGGTCCGGTATTTCGGATGGAGTTTTGCCACCTGTGGAAAAAAGAGGCCGTCCTGGGCCATGGCATAGTAGATGCGCGGTGCAGTCAGCGTATAGATGCCGGCGGTCCCGAACGTCGATATGAAGATGGATGCGGCGATGATGGCTCCGCCCGTCGGGCCGAGAACCACGGCAACGGCGTCGGCCGCAAGCCGTTGCGACACAGCCATCTGTGCCGGGGAGAGCAGGAGCATATACGCGATGATGCTGAGAAGGTATACAAGCGTCACCGCGGCGGATCCGATGATGAGCGCACGTGGAACGCCATGTCGTGGATCGCGCGCTTCGGCGGCCGTAAATGTGGCATGTTGCCAGCCTCCGTAGGACCAGAGGACTCCCACCATGGCCACAGCGAGCCCGCTGCCAACGCCGTGGGGGAGAGCTCCGAGCGACGCAGAGAAGTCGGTGACCGATACCGGCCCCCAGCCCAGGCCGACCGCGATCAGTCCCGCGATGGCCGCGAGTTTCAGGATCGTGAACACGTCGGAAAAAATCCCGCCTACTTTCACGCCAAGGATATTGATCGCGGTGACGATGATGATGCCGGACACCGCGACGATGGGCACGCCGCCGGGACCAAGAGGGATGAAATAGGAGAAATAGGTTGCGAAAGCGATACTCAGCGCGGCGATTCCCCCGGTGTTGACGACCACAAAGTATGCCCATCCGTAGAGAAAACCGGCGAGGCCACCGTACGCCTCTTGCAGAAAAACATAGACGCCCCCGGCACGCGGCATCATCGCCCCCAGTTCGGCGAATGTGAGGGCCCCCGCTAGTGCCATGAGCCCGCCGACGATCCACACCAGGAGAATCCAGAAGGGCGAGGGGAGCGCCTGCGCGATGGCCGAGGGGGTCAGGAATATTCCCGACCCGATCGTGGAGCCGATCGCGATCATCGTGAGGTCAAACGTCGTCAGCTCGCGTTTGAGCCCGCTCATGACTGCGCCAGGCAGGTCCGCGTGACCTCAAGGGCGGTCTTCATCTCCTCCGGCGTATTATAGAAGTGAGGGGAATATCGCAGCTTCCCTTCCCGGAGGGCGGCGGTCACTCCTTTGTCGATCATCCGTTTGAAAAGTCTCTTCTGGTCGATCCCGGGTGGGAGCTTGATCGTGATGATTCCGGCGCGAGCGGAAGAGGGGACCGGCGTCAGCATCTCTACGCCGTCAATTTCGCCGAAACCCTCAAGCAGGATCTCCGTGAGACCAAGGATCTGATCCTCGATCGCATCAATACCGAATTCCAGCAGTGTCTGAATCGCTGCTTCCAGGCCCCAGAGGCCGGGCATGTTCAGGCTCCCGCCTTCGTAGCGACGTGCGGATGGAGCAAGCGCCTGGTTGTAATTGCGGAAATCCCAGGGATTCGCAACGCCGAGCCACCCCAGATTCGTCTGCTGGATGCGTGCCTGCAGTTCCTCGGTGACGTAGAGGAATCCCGTTCCGTGCGGGCCCATCTGCCATTTCTGGCTACCGGCTCCGAGCGAGTCGATCTTCATCGCCTGCACATCGAGTGTCACCGCACCGACAGCCTGGATTCCGTCCACGGCGAAGGTGACTCCCCGCGACCGGCAGAGTTCCCCTACGCTGGCCAGGTCCGCCCGATGCCCTGAGAGGAACTGGACCGCGCTCAAGGCGACCAGACGCGTCCGAGGGGTCAGCGCCTTCTCAATTTGATCCGGCGTTATCATTCCGCCCCGGGATGCCACAATATCCAGTTCGACACCGAGTCGCTTCAGATTCAGATAGGGATAGACATTGGCCGGAAACTCCAGGTCGTTCAGGATGATCCTCTCGCCCGGTTTCCAGGAGATGCCGGCAGCGACGACGTTCAGTGCGTCAGAGGTGTTCGGCTGTAACGAAATCCGCTCCGGCGATTCCGCATTGATCAGACGCTGAGCGTAACGGCGGACGCGCTCCACCATTTCGACATCCGCCGGATAGTTGTCGATTGTCCCCTCCGATCGTTCGCGGAGATACGCCGTCATTGCACCCAGAACGCGCGTCGACAGAGGACCCGTACCGGCGTGATTCAGATAGACCTTTCCTTGGGCAGTGTGGGGGAAGAGTGCGCGGGCTCTGGCAAGCTCGGTGGGTGAGATCACGTGGCTCCTCGGGTCAATGGAAATGATGGACCGATACGCCGTCTTCAAACGTGCAGAGGAGTATCCCGGGTGTTCTTCCGGTCCGTTCGGGGTACTCTTTTTGCAGTCGCGCTATGACAGCGTCTGCTGCATTCTCCTGAACAAGGCAGATTGCGCAACCGCCGAAGCCCGCGCCGGTCATCCGTGCGCCGAGAACGCCTTCGCACCCGACACAAATCTCAACGGCGTCGTCGAGCTCGGTGCAACTGACTTCGTAGTCGTCACGAAGGCTCAAGTGTGAATCGATCATCAGCCTGCCGAATTCGGCTAGCTTTCCCGCCCGCAGTGCAGCCACCGAGAGCACCACGCGGGCGTTCTCTGTTACGACATGCCTGCAGCGCCTGTACACCACCGGGTCCAGCGCGGAGGCGTACTGCTCCAATGCCACCGGCGTGACGTCGCGCAGCATCCGGATTCCAGGGAGAAATGCTGCGAGTTTCCGGACCCCTTCCGAGCACTCCTCACGCCGGCGGTTGTATTCCGACGACGCCAGGGCTCGTTTCACGCCCGTATCGCAGACAAGGAGTCGAACGCCCGCGGGGAACGGAACACGGAGGTACTCCAGCGAACGGCAATCGATCTGCAGTGCGTGTTCCTTCCTTCCCAGGCAGCTGATGAACTGGTCCATGATGCCGCATTTCACGCCGACAAAGTCGTTCTCCGCGCGCTGGCAGAGCCGGATGACCTCAAGTTCGGGAATATCGAGATTGTTCAAAGCCATCAGGGCGTACGCGGCTGCCACCTCAAGCGCGGCTGATGAACTGAGGCCGGACCCGCGGGGGATGTTGCCGTGGATTACCATGCTTGCGCCACGAAGCTTCGCCCCGCGCTGTTGGAGGAGCATGGCGACGCCGGCCACGTAGTTCGACCATGCGCCATTCTTTCGGGGAGTGAGATCCCCCAGCGACAGCATCATGGTCGATTTGAGGTCCTCGGCATGGATGACCAGGTTCTGATCGTCGCGCGGCGAAGCGGCGATGACGGTGCAACGGTTAATTGCCGCCGGGAGGACAAATCCATCGTTGTAGTCCGTGTGCTCCCCGATCAGGTTGACACGGCCCGGAGCTGAAACAACGCAGTCCGGCGCGCTGTTGAACCGGGCCCGGAATAGTGCCGCACTGCGATGTTCCAGCACCTCTCGTGAATCTTCCATCTGCTGAACCCTCGTGGTGCGTTGATGGTAGCAATAAATCAGTGGAATTGCAAAGGCCGCCGAATCCGGGCGCGCTTGATTCGCGTCGTCCCCTTCCCTATATTCGTTCCGTCAGCGACAAGCCGAGACATGTCATGCCGCCTCGCCCAAAGATGAGAGATGGAGGAACATTCCACCGCCACCTCCGCGGCTACCGATGGCTTCCTGATCTCCCCGATCGGACGCTTGCCGATGATTTCTGGGCGATCCGTTGCCACGAGAACCTGTAGCGCGTTATGGAACAGCCGGGCCGGAGGAAGAATGGGAGATTGTGGCGAATGCTGCAGGGGGTCTCTGCGTTGACGCGCCGCCACCCCTGGCTGTTTCAACGGTTGCCGGCGGCGTGCGTCGTCGTGGCCGGTCTTTTCTTTCTCCTGTCGCTTCTCTTCCCTCTTCCTCCGCCGAAACCATATTCGTTCGTGGTAGAAGACCGCCACGGGACATTTCTTGGAGCATTTCTTGCGGGAGACGGAGTCTGGCGTATCAGAACTTCTCCGGGCGAGATTCCAGAGCGTCTGAAGGTCATTCTCTTGCGACGGGAGGACCGCTGGTTCTACTATCACCCCGGCTTCAACCCCGTTTCACTTGTGCGGGCTCTTTTCCAGAATCTGCGAAGCGGGAGGAAGATATCCGGCGCCTCGACGATCACCATGCAGATCGCCCGGATGATCGAGCCGAAAGAGCGAACATATCTACACAAGCTCCTGGAGATCTTCCGTGCCCTTCAGCTGGAATGGAAGTATTCAAAGAATGAACTGCTCGAGATGTACCTTTCGATGGTTCCGCTTGGAGGCAATATTGAGGGCCTCAAATCGGCATCCCTGATCTACTACCAGACGCCTGTCGAACGGTTGAATATTGCCCAGCTCTTCGACCTGATCCTTATCCCGAGTGATCCCAACGGACTCCAGCCCGACAGAAACCCGGAGAAACTCTGCGCAATGCGGAAGCGCCAGGCAGCTATCTGGTTTGCGCGGGGGATGTTCTCCCGCGATGATTCCAGCGTCATCTGGAGTACGCCTGCTGCCGCCGTCCGCCATCAACTGCCCCGGTCCGCGGCGCAATTCTGTCTTCGGGTCAAGGAGAAATCCGGTGGTGTCCCAGAGGTTCGCAGCTCACTCGATCTCCGCACACAACAGAGTGTGGAGACGCTCCTCTCTCATCACCTTCAGCCGTGGAAGCGCCTGGGGGTACAGAACGGCGCTGTGATGGTGATCGACAACCGGACCAGGGAGATCGTCGCCTACGCAGGTCCCGGAGATTTCAACGACGAATCGGCGCAGGGACAGGTTGATGCGGTGCGTGCACTTCGTTCGCCGGGGTCGACTCTCAAGCCCTTTCTGTTCGCATTGCAGATGGAGCGCGGGGACTTGACCCCCCGAACACGTTTACTGGACACTCCATACGACGCCGAGGGGTTCCTTGCGGAGAACTACGACGGGACCTACTCGGGCTTCGTGTATGCCGACGAGGCGCTGAGGCGTTCCCTGAACGTCCCGATGATTCGCCTCTTGCGAAGAGCGGGAGTCGCACCATTCGTGGATTTCGTTGCTACTCTCGGAATCACTTCCCTCCGCGCGCAGAAGCCGAAGCTGGGTTTGAGTCTGATCCTCGGCGGCTGCGGAGTGACGTTGGAAGAGATGGTTGCTGCGTATGCCGCGTTTCCGAACGGCGGGATGTACCAGCCCGCGTCTTACATCTCCGGGGGCGGTTCCCGATCGACTCCTGTCCGGGCTTTCTCGCCAGAGACCGCCTACATGATCACCGACATTCTTGCCGGCATCGAACGGCCGGATCTTCCGTCGAATTTCGAGGCGTCGATCAATCTTCCCGCCGTCGCATTCAAGACCGGGACGAGCTACGGGCGTCGGGACGCGTGGTCGATCGGCTACTCATCCGAGTACACCGTCGGGGTTTGGATCGGCAACGTCACGCACCGCGGGAGTCCGGATCTGGTGGGGAGCCGGGCGGCGGCCCCGCTCCTGATCGATATCTTCACCGCGATTTCGACGACCCGCCAGAAAACCATTCTTCCGCCCCCCGCAGACGTCGGCGTCCGTTCCGTCTGTGCCGAGAGCGGCCTCGCTCCCACCGAGCGCTGCGGACACCTGATCCCAGATCTCTACTCCATCAGCCGGACGAACAACCGGACGTGCGAGGTCTGCAAAGAGTATCTCATTGCAGAGGATGGCACAATCTCCTACTGTCCAACCTGTCTGGGGGATCATCCTTTCCGGGCGGCAACCTATCATGAGCATCCACCGGAGCTCCTCAACTATTGGACGGCCGCAGGCATCGCGTATGCTCAGGCGCCGCCGCATAACCCGGCATGTGCGCGCGTCTTCTCCGGCGACGGGCCGTCGATCACCAGTCCTTCGGAGCGGATGACCTATTTTCTCTTCTCGCGTGGTCAGAAGCTCTCCCTGCAGGCCAGTTCTGGCCTGGAGGTGAAGGAGCATGTTTGGTATCTGAACGATCGGTTCCTGGGAAAGCGAAAGGCAGGCGAGAAGCTCCTTGTCTCCATGGCGGACGGAAGCCATACCGTGCTCTGCATGGATGATCACGGACGGTCCTCCACGGTCCGGATCACTGTCAAGCTTGTTCTGTGATGCCATCTGCTTTGCGGCAGATCACCGTCAATTCACATTCATCCAGGTCTCTCCCATGAAACAGCCGCTCATTGTCGTTCTCCTCGCGCTGAGCGTTGCGCTCTTTTCATGTTCACGGCAGGAAGCGGACATCCTCCGCCTGACGTCGCCGCTTCCGACCGGAGTCGTGCGGCAGGATGCCGCCATCACTCTGGCGTTTTCCCGAGGCGTCGTCAGGGCGGACTCGGTCAATCTCTGGACAGACATGCCTTATATCGAGTTTATCCCGCCTGTTGCGGGAAAATTCGTCTGGCAGGATTCTTCCCGCCTGGTGTTCAGTCCCGACGGACCGATGTCGGGCGATACGAAATTCAGGGGGAAGATCAACACGGCACTTCTCCGCGCGCTCTCGGGTGCGAAGTCATTCGAGGGTCCGGACGAGTTCACGTTCGCGACCGAGAGTTTCACTCTTAAGCAGGCGGAGTTCTTCTACGACAGGATTGGAGAGTCCAGGCAGGTAGGCGTGAAGGCTAACCTGGAGTTCACGTACGCCGTGAACCCGCAGGATGTTCAGGCCCACATGAAGGTTACCGTTGACAGAGAAGAACAACCGGGTGTGCGGGTCGTTTCGACGGACAAGGGAAACGTCATCGCCATTGAAGTCGGCGCGGTAAGCCGCCTCGACAAAGAACGGGAAATAACCGTGGGATTCGATAACGACCTCGTTTCTCCTGAGACCGGCACCCGGATCAAGCTCGAAAAACCCTTTGCCGCAAGGCTCTCTCCGCTCGGAGAACTTCAGATCTACGGGCATGAGTTCGGGTCCGACGGGACGGGCGGTTGGGTCCGCGTTCGCACGTCCCAGGAAGTTGACGCAGCCGCCGTGAAATCCCACGTTACCCTGGACCCCGAGCGGCAATACACCGTCCAAACAGAGCGCGAAGGCTTCCTGCTTCGCGGCGCATTCGAGCCGGGCTCTGCCTTCCGGCTGGCGGTGAAGAAAGGTCTGGAAAGCGTCCTCGGGGGAAAGACCCAGAATGATTATGAGGCGGATATCGTGATTGGCAATATCGCGCCCACGTTCCGCTTTGTGTCGGAGTCCGGGCTGTACATGCTCTCGGGCGGACAGAAGTCGGTGGAAATCAGGACAATCAATCTGTCAAAGTTAGCGGTGCGGGTGAGCCAGGTATTCCAGAACAATCTCGTCTTCTTTCTTGATGGGGGCAGGTTCTACGACTATTCCTATGATGATGGCGGCGACGAGGAAAACCCCTCTTCAAGACCGCGGCGAAAATACCGGTACTATCTTGGCAGCTACGGACGTCAGCTCAGCTATGACACCGTCGCGATCCAGAGCGCGTCAAACCAGGAAGTCACGACGCTTTTCGACCTGCATTCCTACCTGAACACCGGATATAAGGGTTTCTATCTGCTGGAAATTGCCAATCCGGCCGAAGCGTGGAGGACGACCTCCAAGCTGATCTCCGTTTCCGATATCGGATTGATTGTCAAACAGAGCGCGGATGAAGTTATGGTTTTCGCGACGAGCCTGAATACCAGCGGGCCGCTCGCCGATCTGCTGGTCTCGCTGGTTTCAACCAACAACCAGACGATCGGGACGACGAAGACTGACCGTGATGGCGTGGCGCGGTTCGCCGCCTTTCGTTCGCTGGCGAAGGACTTCAAGCTGAAGCTGGTCACCGCAGAGGCCGAAAACGATTTCAATTTCATCAACCTG
>DAIUKN010000010.1:0-17074 GCA_036848195.1 Bacteroidota bacterium | reverse complement strand
GGGTCTGGTCCACTGAGGTGATTTTCAACCCCGCATTCCGATGTGCCATCAATTATGGGGAACTTCAGATCGTGCCTGCTCTGGGTATTCCGGTGAGCATTCTACAGGGGCAGACCAGGGTGGGGCTATTATTCTATCTTTCTTTCGAGCATCCATTCTAACGCATCGGGCAGCTCGAAAATCCAATCGTTTATGACGATAGAGCAATGATAACCTGCAGGGTCAGCCATGGATCTTCAGACAAGTGACGCACTACGGGCGCTGCACGATGAGTTGGTCCTTCTGAAAGAGAGCCACCCATCGGGCGGAGATCTGCTCCCCAACTGCTTCCGCGATATGCAGGGAGAATTCCTCGACTACCTGCCGCGCCAGATGCTGAAGACCCGTTTTCCGGTCCTGGAGGAAAGCCTGAATCCCGTGCGCAAGATGCAGGGAGGGTACATTACCGCGGCCTTCGACAACACCTTTGGCCCCCTCAGCTATGTTGCCGCCCGATGTATCTGCTCGACGATCGATATTCAAGCGCAATTCATCCGTCCGGTGGATGAGGGGGACTTTCTCACCATCACCGCGCGCGTGGTCTCGCGCGGCAGTTCCACGATGCACCTGTCCGGAGAGGCAGTCAATGCGAAAGGGAAGCTCGTTGCTACATGTACCGCAAACATGGTCGTCAAGAGGAAACCACAATGAAGAACTGTCGGGCAACTCTTATCATTCTGACATCCCTTGCCTGGAGCTCCGCCATCGCGCAGCCGGCCGAGCTTCTGATCAGGTGTGACGATATTGGGATGTGTCATACCGTCAATATGGCCCTGCAAGAGGTCCTGGATGCTCGCATTCCGGTCTCTGCCTCGGTGATGTTCGCCTGTCCCTGGTACCAGGAAGGTGTCGAGATTCTGAAGGCGCACCCTGATGTTGCCGTGGGCGTCCATCTGACGCTGAACGCGGAGTGGAAGAACTACCGGTGGGGTCCGGTATCGGGACGGAGCGCCGTACCGAGTCTCGTTGACAGCTCCGGGTTCTTCTATCCTTCGCGGGCCCAGTTGTTCGCCAACAAACCGAAGATGGAGGAGCTCGAGCGGGAAATGCGCGCTCAGATCGAGCGGGCCAAAAGTTCGGGGATCAGAATTGACTATCTCGACTATCACATGGGGACTGCGGTCGAGACAGCGGACCTGCGGGCTCTCGTGGAACGGCTGGCCCGGGAGTACGGGCTGGGAATATCCCGGTGTTTCGGAGAGACGGATGTCGAGGGATTGTACGCAACCGCTCCGGAAAAGAAAGCCGACACCCTGATGGCGATGGTCGAGCAACTGCAGCCGGGACCAGTGCGCCTCCTGGTGTTTCACATCGGACTTGAATCGCCGGAGATGAATGCTCTTGTCGATCTGAATTCATTCGGCCTGGCAGGCATAAGCAGGTACCGCCAGGGCGAGCTTCGCGCACTTGTTTCGGACCGGCTCCGGGAAGCCATTGCTCGCAAGGGCATTCGTCTGATCACGTACCGCGATCTGATCAGACGGATCGGGCTACAGAATATGAAATGGCAGTGAGGGGTTGTCATTCCCCCGTTCGCTTCTGTGGAAGGGGCTCCTCCTTGATCTTCAGGGAATACGAGGTCTGATCGAAGTAGATATTCCCGCCGTCGTACTCCACCTCACCCCTCTGAAAATCGACGGTATCCGACCGGATGAATTTCTTCGGGGGGGAGAGTTCCTGACAATGGTCGCTGTTCGCGGCGATTCGGTACTGTTCCAGCCCCCCGAAATAGAAATCTCGCAGGGTCTTCCGATCTTCGAGCGGGAGGCTTGTGAAGTAGCGCAGAGCGAAGACACCCATATCCGGGTCGACCGGAATCCACCCGTACGGCGGGAGATAAATCTCCGTCCAGTCATGGATGGTCTTCGCGCCAGGGAAGGTGTACCATCCCGACTGCCATCGTGCGGGGATGCCATTGTACCGGCAGAGGGTGATGAACAGCAGCGCGTGCTGGCCGCAATCCCCGTATCCTTTGGTGAGACAGTAGTCGCTGATGTTGCGGATTGTTGAGTATTCAAGGGCGTAACTGTAGAGAAAATTCTCCGAAATCCAACGATGAATTGCCCTGGCGATCTTCAGGGGGTTCCTTTCGCGCCCGACGATCTTCTTTGAAACTGCCTTGATTCTGTCGGTGAAAACCACGTGCGGGCCTTCCGCAGTGAATTGCCCAAGGTTTGGATCTGAGATGCTGGGCCGCCCAACCGCGTTCTCGTTCAGCCGGAAAAAGACAGCATAGGCCGTATAGGCGTAATGAAGGGTGAAAACCGTCGGCGCCGCCGGAGCTGCCACCTGTTCCATATAGGCCGAGCGGATGGAAGCCGTATCGGCTCCTAATTCCTTCACCGGGCTGGAGGAGGAAAGTATGCAAAAATCCTTCTGCTGAGGATCCGATCGGGGGACTGGTAGCCACGCCCTGACAGTCTTTCCTGCGGGAACGGCATCGGCATCGACGGTAAGGGTCATCGTTACGTCAAATCGTTTTGGCAGGAGATAGGCCATTCCGGAACTGTCGGCCGCCCTCATGATCGCGCGTGCCGCTTCCCAGGTTTTCCCCTCCACCAGAGAATCGTCCTTCGGTGGTTGTCGGCGTTGTTCCAACTCCGGGTGACGCCAGAAAAGATTGCTCCTGCTCACGCCGACGAAGCGGAGGGTATCGTCGATTCTTCGCGCGTCAAACCACCCCTCGCGCACCCAGCGTTCAAATTCTCCGGCAGTACAATCCTTCACCGATTTCCTCAGCTGGTTGAAGAGGCCATCTTTCGTCAGCGAGTAGTCCAGTTTGATTCTGCGAAGCCGGTCGAGTTCGAACTCGAGTGTCTTTCGCTCTTGGCTGTCACCTGCCGAGAGCCCCTCGCGCAGAACCGCCGCAGCCTCCCGGAACTTCCCGGCTTCCTCGAGAACGCTGGCACGATCGATCACCGAATCTGTCCGGACATTCAGGCCCGCCACACCAACGACGAGGAACGCAAGAAAGGAGAGAATGGTATGCATGATGCAGAGATTTGGGAATTGGAAGCTGAATGAGATATGGGCCAAGATATTCAATGGATGAATGAAGAGCAATCTCTGGAATTTGACCGCTCAATTTCTATATTACGTCGTTCAATACATTGTGACGTTCCTCCCCCAGGCTATGCGTCTTTATTACCGATCGTTCGGGACTGGCAGTCCGCTCATCATCCTCCATGGGTTGTTCGGCTCGCTGAACAACTGGCAGACTCTGGCAAAACGGCTTGCCGGACACTTTACCGTCTTTTCCCTTGATCTGCGGAACCATGGTCATTCGCCTCACAGCGGGGAATTCACCTATGCAGCAATGGCCGGTGATGTTCGGGAGTTCGTGCTGGAACACGGCCTCTCACCCGCATGCGTAATCGGTCATTCGATGGGGGGAAAGACCGCAATGGAGCTGGCCCTCCTCTTCCCGGATGTTGTCGATCGGCTTGTCATCGTGGACATCGCGCCCAGGGAGTATCCACCCGTTCACGACAAACTGATTGAAGCCATGGATTCGGCGGATCTGGGAAGGTATGCTACGCGGGAGGAGATCGACCGGGCATTGGCGGAAAGCATTCCCGAAACTGCGGTCCGGCAGTTCCTCCTTACGAATCTGCGACGGGAGGAAACAGGCAAGTACGGGTGGAAGATGAACCTCGATGCCATTAAGGCAAACTCGGGCGAACTTGGCAGGGCTGTGACGGCGGATCTGCCTTTCAAAAAGCCGGTACTCTTTATCTCCGGCGAACGGTCCCCCTACATCGTCCTCGATGATCGCCCGGGGATTCTGCGCCTCTTTCCGCGGGCGGAGTTTGGGACGATAGAAGGTGCCGGCCATTGGGTGCACGCCGAGGCTCCGGACGAATTTCTTCGCGTGGTTCTGGGATTTCTCACGAGGCAGTCACCTTCCGGCTGAATGGGGGGACATTTCGGCGTGGCAGAGGAGCCCTTCGGCGCATCGATCTTGAATTCGTAGATTGAAACGGCGTAGACTGAAAGTCAGGACATTCATCATTCACACATCCAGCGGAGGTTTCTCTATGCGCTCTCTTCTTCACGTTGCCACTCTGACGCTCGCGGTAGCAGCGATACTGTTCAGCGGAGCGGCCGGCGTCGCCCAGCCGCGATTCCCTCAGTCGGAGCCGAGTCCTGCTGCCGTTGTTTCGCAAACGATCGGGATTACCAAGGTCACAGTGGACTATCATCGTCCCGGCGTCAAGGGTCGACCGGTCTGGGGCAAGCTTGTGCCATTCGGTGAAGTCTGGCGTGCGGGTGCGAACGAGAACACGACGATCTCGTTTTCGGATCCGGTCATGATTGAAGGCAAGGCCCTTCCTTCAGGGACATACGGGCTCCATATGATCCCGACGGAAGGCGAGTGGACGGTTATTGTGAGCAGAAACGCGACGTCTTGGGGGAGCTATTTCTACGATAAGGCCGAGGACGTTTTCCGCGTTCCCGTGAAGCCGCGGATAACCGATCAACAGGAATGGCTCTCGTACGAGTTCACGGATCTGACAGACAGTTCCGCCGTGCTCCTGCTCCGATGGGAGAAGCTCGCCATCCCCGTTACAGTGACGGTCGATACCCGGTCCGTCATCCTCGCCCATGTGAAGAATGAGCACCTCCGGGGGATGGCGGGGTTCACCTGGCAGGGTTTCAATCAGGCGGCCGCGTTCTGCCTAGCAAACAACATCAATCTGGACGAGGCGATGCGCTGGGCGGATCAATCGATCGCTATCAATCCGAATTTTAATAATCTCCGCGTGAAGGCCGGGCTTCTGGAAAAGGCAGGGAAGAAGCAGGAAGCGGATGCCTTGCGAGAACAGTCGATGAAGTTCGCCACGGAGGCTGATATCAATACCTTGGGATATCAGTACATGAACGCGGGGAAAATGAAAGAAGCACTCGAGGCGTTCAAGAAAAATGTCAAGGATCACCCCGATTCATGGAACGTTTATGACAGCCTGGCGGAAGCCTACGAAAAGAGCGGGGAAAAGAAGTTGGCGATGGAAAACTATTCCCAGGCGCTGAAACGCGTGCAAGACGCGGCCAACAAAAAACGGATCACCGAAACACTGGCGAAGCTTGGGGCGAAATAGGTTCATCGAGTGCTGACGTCGGACTGGATCTTCTCCGGTCCGACGTCACTCCGTTCCCCTTGTGGTGCATCGGTCCACGAGGTACAATATGGACCGGTAATGGATCCCGCTGTGAAGCGACAGGCCGATTTCGCAGGTCCGGCTTGTCGAATACCCTGATGCACAGTCTTGCGGCAGCGAGATTCGCAATTCGCTGAGCGCAGAGGCATTCAGCTCCGGATACGTAAAGCCCCGGTCTCCCGCCCAGCCGCAACATCCGACGCGAGGAGGAACCACGACATTCTCGGCGCAAAGTTCAGCCACCTTCTTCAGACTTCCTGTCAACCCCATCTTCTCGGCACTGCAGGTTGTGTGGATGGCCACTGTCTCCGGGACTCTCACAAAGGTCAACTTGTCGGCGAGATGTTCGAGGGTAAATTTCACCGGGTCGTAGAGCCGCAGGCCCGCACTGAACGTCTCCTTCATCCGGTAGAGGCAGGGGCTCATATCGACGAGGATGGGCAACTCTCCGTTCCTTGAGGCCTTCAGCAACGCCTTCTCCAGTTCCTTTGCCTTCTTGTCACCCTGTGCCTTGAACCCTTTGCTGGCAAACGCCATTCCGCAGCAGTGATTGGAAAGGTTCTCAGGAAAGACAATTGCGTACCCTGCCTTCTCGAGGAGCCGAACCACCAGTGTGGTCAGGGACGGTTCATGCTCCTCCCCGCGAGCTGGTCCCATCGTTCTGTTGATGCAGGTGGGGAAGTACACAACGGCAGGGCGGGCGCCGCCAGCAGGCGAGGGGAGTTGTGTCCTGCCTGCGCCTTTTGGCATGAACGGGTTCCATAATGGAACGCGATTCCGACTCAGCTTTCGTATCAGGGACGAAGCACCGCTCATGAATGTCGTCCCCGTGAGACGGTGAATCCGGTGAATCATCGTGAGGCTCACCCTCATCGTTGCCGTTACCGCGCCCATGTTCCCCGCAATGAGGCCGGCGAGCTTGTCGGCTCCCGGGCTGACATGCCGCAGCCGAAGATCCTTGATCAGTTTTCCTGTGTCGATTTCCACCGGGCAGCTGGTGGCGCAGAGGCCGTCCGTGGCGCAGGTCTGATTGCCGAAATAATCGAACATCGAGGTCAGAACCTCGATCCTCCGGATATCGGTATTCGTTCTGCGAAGATTCTCGATTTCGCGGTACACAACGATTCGCTGGCGGGGTGTGAGAGTGAGATTCCGTGAAGGACACTGGATCTCACAAAACCCGCACTCGATACAGGTGTCGATGACCGGATGGGCGGCGGGAAGCGGCTTGAGATCCTTCAGGTGGGCAAGCGGATCGGCGTTGAGAATCACACCGGGATTGAGCAGTCCCTCCGGATCGAAGATATCTTTGATCTCCCGCATGATCTCGTACGCGTCCGATCCCCATTCCAGCTCGACGAACGGGGCCATATTCCTGCCGGTCCCGTGTTCTGCCTTAAGGGAGCCGTCGTATTTCTTCACGACCAGTCCAGTCACATCATCGATGAAGGCACGGTACCGCTCGATTTCCGAGGCGGAATTGAAGTCCTGCTTGAAAACGAAATGGAGATTCCCTTCGAGCGCATGTCCGAAGATGATTGCATCGCGATAGCCATGCTTGTCGAAAAGAGTTTGAAGGTCGAGGGTTGCTTCGGCCAGCCGGGGGACCGGGAATGCCACATCTTCGATGACAACAGTCGTTCCGGTCTTCCGCATCGCCCCCACGGAAGGGAAGAGCCCTTTGCGGATATTCCAGAGGAGGGCGAATTCGTCCGGTATTTCCGTGAATTGCACCGGACGGACTGTCTCCACGTCCGCAATGGCGGCCAGGATCCCACTGATGTTGTCGAGAAGGCCGCCCCGGGTGGCCGCACGTGTTTCCACAAGCAGGGACGCTGCACTCGCGTCCAGCTGCTTCAGGTACGGCGGCATTCCCTTCTTCTCCTCCACGGAGCGCAGCGAAGCCCGGTCCATGAGCTCCACCGCTTCGACCGGACAGCTCTTGAGGATTGCCACGGCACGGCAGGCAGCGGCGACATCGGGGAAGAGCATCAAGGCGCTTGCCTTGTGGGGGTGCTCGGGAACGGTGTTGTAGGTGATCTCAGCGATGAAGCCGAGCGTCCCTTCGGAGCCGATCATGAGATGCTGGAGAATATCGATCGGCTCGGCGAAGTCCACCAGCGCGTTCAGGCTATAGCCGGTGGTGTTCTTCATTTTGAATTTGCGCCGGATCCGATCAGCAAGTGCTGTATCGGACTTCACGCGCTGTGCCAGTTGATCAAGCCGTTTCAGGAGTGATCGGTGTGTCCGTCCGAACTCTTCCCTGCTGGTGGAGTCCGCAGTGTCAAGCACCGTGCCGTCCCCGAAGATTATCTTCATCGCCGCAAGTGTCCGGTAGCTGTTCTGCGCCGTTCCGCAGCACATGCCGCTCGCGTTGTTGGCGGCGATCCCGCCGATCATGGCGGAATTGATTGACGCGGGGTCCGGCCCGATCTTGCGCCCGAGGGGGGCCAGGTAAACGTTGGCGTGAGCGCCTACCACCCCGGGCTGGAGGCTGATGCGGGCTCCTTCTTCACGGACGGTGAAACGGTTCCAGGATGGACCCAGCATAACGAGAACAGAATCGGAAATTGACTGGCCGGAAAGGCTCGTTCCCGCTGCCCGGAACGTCAGCGACAGGCCTAGTTTCCTTGTTTCACTGAGGACCAGTCGGACCTCGTCTTCGGATTCGACCCTGACCACGAGTTTTGGGATGAGCCTGTAGAAACTTGCATCGGTTCCGAACGCGAGGGTGCGAAGCTCGTCATGGATCAGCCGATCTTTCGGGATAGTGCAGCGCAGGTTCTGATAAAGGGCGTCGTATTTGCCGGTGAGCATGGTTGTCCTTGCAGTCCTCTGGAAAAATAGCGAAATAGAAGTCGTAATGCCACCCGCCGATGAACCCCGGAACTGCGGTCTTCGGTTGAGGTGTTGTAAGAGAAATGGATCGTGAACTTCGTATGAATGTCCTGAAGAAACTCCTCTTCCTTCTTTGCCTTGTCCCTCTGGTCGGCGCAGAGGCGCGCGCCCAATCGGGTACGGGCACCGTGGCCGGGCGTGTACTCCTGGACACGGGAGAGCCCGCGGTTGGCGCAGTTGTTCTGCTGGATGGGACCAAGATGGGTGCTGCTGCCAGTGAGGCCGGTGGGTTTGCAGTCACAAATGTCCCCCCCGGGGAATACAGGGTCATTGCCCGGCTGGTTGGCTATGAGCAGGCGGAGGTTCCCACCGTTACCGTAAAAGCTGATGAAGTCGTGCGGGCACAGGTGATGCTTCGACAGGCCGCGATTCAACTCAATCAGGTCGTCATCACAGGGAAGAGAAGACAGGGGGCGGAGGATACGCGTCCCAGTGTGACATCGATTTCACCCCGGGAGTCCAAATTCCTTCCCGGAGCGGCAGAGGACGTTCTCCGTTCCCTCCAGGCGCTCCCGGGCGTCACCAGCGTGAATGATTTCTCCTCGCAACTTGTCGTCCGGGGCTCGGGGCCCGATCAGAATTTGATCATGATTGACGGATTCGAGGTTCTCAATCCGTACCGGCTCTACGGTTTCGTTTCGATGTTCAATCCCGAGACCGTACGCGATATCAGCCTCCAGACCGGCGGGTTCGCAGCACGATACGGGGACCGCCTCTCGGCGGTGCTCGACGTCAAGAATCGTGAGGGGAGATCGGATGTTCCGTTTGCCGGAAAGATCAATGCCAGCCTGACCAATGTCAATCTCATTTTTGAAGGAGGGCTCCCCTTCAACGGATCATCGTATCTCTTCTCCGTACGCCGGACCTACTATGACCTCATTCTTGGACCGGTCTTGAAGTCACTCAAGCTTGTCCAGGGCGATGTGGCTCTTCCGAACTTTCGCGATCTTCAGGGAACGGTGACTATCCCCATCGACGAAGAGAACAAGGTGTTGTTGACGGGGGTGACCTCGCGGGACGGTGTTGAGCTCATTTCGGGTGCCGAGCGCGACAGGCCGGACAGCGTCAACGTATTCGACAAGTCCTTTAACTCCCTGCTTGGTGCGACATGGCAGTTTAACCCCAGCAAGAACGTGATCGGTCAGACAAAGGTTTCGTGGTACCGGAACAAGGGGACCGGTTCGTTCGACGGATCGTTTGTTGATCCCGCGCAAAACACCGGAGATCTCGGTCGCGCCGACACGCTGGGGATCAGGCTTGTCAGCTTCGGCGTCAACTACGACTACGTCTATCAGAAGGTCGGTTTATCGCAACAGCTTCTCTGGGAAGCAGGGGAACAGACGTTCGAAGCCGGATACGGGGTCGACTTCCTCCGGACCGACTTCATCCGATTCTTCAAGATTGATGAGATCTTCAAGAGCTTTCTCGAATCCCGGGGCCAGCCCGTCCCGACCGACGCCACGGAATCGATCAGCTACAACCGGTATAACGTTTTCGTCCAGGACCGAATCCGGATGACGGATCGTATTTTCGTGCAGCCCGGCGTTCGGCTCGACTACTTCCCCAATCTCCAGAAGTCGGTCTACGCAGCTCCCCGGATCAATATATCTCTCAAGGTCGACGATCTCTCCACCGTCCGCGCTGCGTATGGAATCTACTATCAGTCGCCGGGAATGGAGAAACAGGACTTCCGGAATCGCATTACGTTCACCGAGAATTCGTTCAGCAGCCTCGTTGCCGAGCGGGCGGATCACTATATCCTTGGATTCGACCGGATGGTGACACCGGAATGGCAATTCAAGGTGGAAACGTACTACAAGAAGTTCGCAGACGCGATTGTGCCGCAGAAGCTTCAGGGATCGACTTGGCACATCGAGAAGACGGGCGGTGATGTTACGTCGCGAAATGGCTGGTCACAGCCGGTGCGGATCTCCAGTGACAGTCTGACGCCGTATCCTGTGAACGATTCGAAGGGCTATTCCGCCGGCGTCGAGATCATGCTTCAGAAGATCCAGTCTCTGCCTTCGGACCCTTTTGTCGGATGGGTCAGCTATGCGCTCTCGTATGCGGAACGAGATCGGAACGGGCTGAAGACTCCGTTTCTGTTTGACCAGCGGCATGCCGTGAACGTCGTCGGGAACTACAAGTTCGCCGAGCGGTGGGACATCGGCGTGAAATGGACGCTCCGGTCAGGGCGGCCGTATTCGGAGGCCCTCGGCGTCAAACCACGTGTAGTCCTGCAGAGGGTGGGGGGTGTTGATGTTCCTGTTGTCCAGATTGATACGAAGGGTCGCGTGGTTCTTGACGTCGAGTATGAGCGTGAAACATTGTCGGGCCGGCTGAATCTCTACCACTCCTTTGATCTCCGTGTCACAACATACCCGCGCTGGTGGGACATGAACTGGGCGTTCTACCTTGACGTGCAGAACATCTATAATCGGCGGAACGAACAGGCGGTGACCTATTACATCGATGACTCCGGGACGCTGAGAAAGCGCGCGATTTTCGGTATTCCGATATTTCCTTCGATTGGCATGAGTCTCACCTTCTAAGAGACACCGTAGCGATCCGGATCCATCGGCGTTTGGATTTCTCCAGCTCTGGCGCTACATTGATCTGTCACCTCCCCCAAAGCACGATGAAATCCGCCAAAGCACCTCTCCCCGACCCGCTTCGTCAGTCCACGGCGAAGAGAGTTTGGATCATCCTCCTTCTTATTGTTCTGCTCCCCGCCCTCTTCTATTCCGTCTATGAAATCAGCTCTCTCAGCAACAGCGAAAAGTTGATCGGCGACATTTACCGCCGGCAGCTCGACGGGATTCTCTTCTCGCTGAATCAGTATGCATGGGACGTCGCCGGCACCTGGGCGAGCGACATCACGATGGCGGTGAAAGAGAGCCGTTTCCTGCCGGCAACGGACCGGTTGACACAATGCCGCGAGTTCCTTGATAAGCACCGTGCCGTCCAGACAATCTTCTTTTCGGATTCAGCGATGGTGAAAGTCGCAGTCGTGGAGCGGCAGATGATCGATTCTCTCCGGGGACCCGGTGAGGACGAAATCCGCGCGGTGCTGAGGGAGAATGCCGGGAAAGTGCAGCAGTTGCGCGAATATCGGCGGGCTGAATACCGAAAGACTGAACCTATCAGGATTCCGGGGGCCAAAGGGAACGGCAGCCATGCAGCTCTGGTATTCGCGCTGGACGAAACGGAAGCCGGCCCATCCGTAGCGGGGTTCGTCCTCGATGAGGCCCAATTCGTGAGGGACATCCTCTCTCCAAAGCTCAACGAGGCGGCCGGGATTGAGTTTGTGGTCGCTATTCTGGCCTCCTCGACAGGCAATCCAGTGGTAACGGCAGGAACGGTGGAGACGAGGGAATTCAAGCAGCAAAAGCAACTCTGGGTCCTGCCAGAATACTCCGTTGGCATTCAACTCAAAGGCACAACTATTGAAGAGATCCTCCGCGCGCGCTTCTATCAGAATCTGGTCCTCCTCTTGATCCTGGATGCTGTCCTCATTGGGGGAGCCTGGCTGGTGTATCGAAGCATCCGCAGGGAAATGGAGTTGGTCAAGCTGAAATCGGATTTTGTTTCGAATGTTTCCCACGAGCTCCGGACGCCGCTGTCGCTCATCCGGATGTTCGCGGAAACACTGGAGATGGGGAGGCTGAAGGACGAGAAGAAGAAGCAAGAATACTATTCCACGATCGTGCGGGAATCGGAGCGGCTCACCCGCCTGGTGAACAATATGCTCAACTTCTCGAGAATGGAAGCGGGGAAGAAGCAGTATCGTTTCCGCCCGGTCGATATGAATGCAGTGGTATCGAATGTCATGGCAACGTATGGCTCTCACCTCGCCGGGGAAGGGTTTGATCCGCGGGTGGCTCTCGACCCTTCGCTTCCCGCCGTTGATGCCGACGAAGAGGCGATGACGGAAGCGCTCATCAACCTTGTCGACAACGCCGTCAAATACAGCCCGGCCGAAAGATATCTCGGCATTCGTACCGGTGCGTCGGACGGGAATGTCTGGGTCGAGGTTGAGGATCATGGTGTCGGCATAGCACCGGAGCATCGCCAGAAAATATTCGAGACCTTCTACCGGGTCTCAGAGGGACTCGTCCACAGCAGCAAAGGGAGCGGGCTCGGGCTGACGCTGGTCCGACGCATCATGGAAGCGCACGGCGGGAAGGTTACGGTGGAGAGCGTCATCGGAAAAGGGAGTACATTCAGAATGTCGATCCCATTGCAGTGAACCTGGTCCAGAGAATCACACACCATGCCCAAAATCCTCATCGTTGAAGACGAGCCCAGCATGCGGGCCGGACTTCGGGATAACCTCGAAGCCGAACAGTACGATGTTGAGTGTGTCGGTGACGGACTTGCCGGACTCGAACGGATGGTGAGCGGCACGTTTGATCTCGTGATCCTCGACGTCATGCTACCTGCGATGTCAGGGTTTGACGTGCTGAAGAAAGCTCGGGAAAAGAGGGTCCTTACGCCGGTCATTATGCTCACGGCGAAAGGGGAAGAATTTGACAAAGTCCTGGGTCTCGAGCTGGGGGCCGACGACTACGTTACCAAACCCTTCAGCCTTCGCGAGCTTCTGGCGCGCGTCAAGTCGGTCTTGCGACGGCGCGAGCCTGCAGGAGAGTCGTCCCCCGGAATGGTGCTTGGGGATATCGTGGTTGATTTCTCGACCTATACTGCCTCGCGCGGTGGCCGCGATATCGTCATGACGCCGCGGGAGTTCGACGTTCTTAAGTTCCTCTGGGTACACAGAAACCAGACAGTCACCCGCGAGCGACTCCTCACGGAAGTCTGGGGCTACGATGACTCAATCAGCACGCGCACGGTGGACAACTTTATCCTTAAACTCCGTCAAAAACTGGAAGAAGATCCTGCGAACCCGCGTCATATTCTGACGATGCACGGAGCAGGGTATAAATTGATTCCGTGATGAAACCGAAGGGGCAGAATTCGCATGCGGAAGACTGCGTGATGAAAATTCCAAACCCCAGAATTCCAGACCGTTTTGCCCGGTGACAATTATTGACATTCCTTTACCGCAGGAAGACATCTTTCCCTTTTGAGTGGCGTATCACTTCTCAGAAGCAGGTTCTGGACCCACTCATCAAAGGAGGATGTCATGAAACGCTATACCGTGTATGCAGTTGCCCTCATGATGGCGGCTGGTGCCTCGACAGCCTCTCCCCAGGGGAAAGCGGGGGAGGAAAGGGGAGTCTTCGCAAGTCGCACGTCGCACCAGCGGGCCAACCTGGCCAAAGTCGAGCGGAATTACCTGGCTTGCCTCCAGTCGCCGAATGATGGCGTCGTGGAGTCCGCAATCGCCCAGGTAGCTCACCTGAAGCTCTATTGCCCCGACAATTGCTTCGCCGGCCTGCAGGGGTCGCTGAACAGCCTTGCGGTAACGGGACGGACCCCGGCCATCAGATACAAGGCCTATCTCGCGATGCTGGTGTTCGACCAGCCTGCTTTGTTTGCTAAGGAGCAAGAGGCCGAATACAAGACGGAGAGTCAACTCTTTTCAGCGATCGGGAAGCGTCTGCAGCAAACCCTGATCGGCTATAGTGACCGCAAGTATGTCAGGCCCGAGTGACCCCCGGGCCTGCATCTTGTTTCTCACCAGGTAAGCAAAGGGATTCCGCCGTGGCCATAAGAATTCGGATAGACCTCCCGGTTCTTCTCACACTGCTCCTGCTTGGGTGCGTGGGTCGAGTTGACGCCGAAGACCGCCGGATCCTGCTCGATCTCAGAGGAAGCTGGAAATTTGAAATTGGCGACGACATGAACCGCGCACGCCAAGACTTTGATGATCGGAACTGGGCTACGGTGAGGGTTCCATCCCCATGGGAGGACCAGGGTTTTCCGGGTTACGACGGTTTCGGTTGGTACAGGAAGCACTTCACGGGGAAACCGGAGTGGAACAACAAGATCCTCTCTCTTCGGCTGGGGGTGATCGACGATGTCGAGGAGGTTTATCTCAACGGGCACTTCATCGGCTTCTCCGGCTCATTTCCTCCGAATTACATCACGGCCTACGATGTTTTTCGCCAGTACCATCTTCCTGCGGAATTTCTCAATCCTTCAGGCGATAACGTCATCGCAGTCCGCGTGTTTGACGATGAGCTTTCCGGCGGGATCACTTCAGGGGAGGTGGCTATCGTCGAAATGGCCGATATGCTGACGCCGGTTCTGCCACTCCAACAAGGCTGGAAATTCAAGACGGGCGATGAGGCGCAGTTCAGGGGTCCCGGGTTCGACGACGCAGCATGGGAGAAGATCCGTGTCCCGGCCTACTGGGAGACCGAGGGCCATAAAGGGTATGACGGATTTGGCTGGTATCGACTCAGGTTCAGCGTTCCTTCGTCGCTGGCAAAGGAGAGACTCGTTCTGATGCTGGGGAAGATTGATGATTTCGATGAGGCCTATTTGAATGGAGAGCAAATAGGCCGGACGGGCGCCGCAGCCGCATTCGGTCACTTCGGGTATCTGACAAACGATTACCTCAAACTTCGTGCATACACCATTCCACCAGGTTTGCTCCTCCCTGACCGGGAAAACGTCATCGCTGTAAGGGTCTTCGACGGTTTTCTGCACGGGGGCATTTACGAAGGCCCGGTCGGCCTGGTAACGCGAGACCGCTACCTCCAGTGGGAGAGACGACAAAAAGGTGGAGGAGACTGGTTTCAGAGACTGATCGATTTCTTCTTTCCCTGACCGCAATAGACATTCCTCGGGGCCAACATTCCTTTTCACTCCCCTCCTCCAAAGAGTTTCGCAACTGGTCATTATCCAGCGAAACTTCAGGAGTTTCGTTCCGTATATATGACTTATAGTCAGTATATACATTAAGATAAATTTAATGTTTGAAAGTCTTGACATCCCTCCCACAGTGTATTATATTCCTGCCTAGTAACTGACTAATGGTCATTCAATAGAAAAGGGGTCAGAAATGGGGATAAGGGAAAGACGGGTGAGGGAAAAAGAAGCGCGCCGGGAGGAGATTATCAGTGCTGCGGAAAAGGTCTTTTTCCAGAAGGGCCTTGCAGACGCCACGATGGATGAAATCGCCGAGGTCGCTGAGCTGAGCAAGGGGACGCTCTACCTCTACTACAAGAGCAAAGAAGACCTTTACCTCGCCGTGACCATGAGGGGAATGGACATCATGTTCGATCTGTTCGAGAAGGCCGTCACTTCGCCCGAGCCGGTCATCAAACGGATTGCCAACCTTGGCGAGGCATACTACGAGTACTTCGAAAAGCACAGAGACCACTTCAGGATGTTCTACTTCTTTGAGCACCCCCAGTTTCACAGTCAGGTCTCGCCTGAGATGTTTGAACAGTGCAAGGAGAGTGACAGGAGGGTTTGGGGGCTGGTCAAGGAGCTGATCCAGAGTGCCATCGATGAAGGGATGTTGCACGAGGGGCTCGATCCGATGGAAGTGGGAGTCATGCTCTGGTCGAATTCCAACGGACTCATGCGACTGATCGACCGTCAGGATCACTACACCAATGAATCGCTCGGCGTGGATCTTCCGGCGCTGCTCAGGAAATCCAACACCTTTCTTGTTGAAGCGATGATGACCGAGAAAGCGAAGCAGCTCTTTCCGTCGGCGTTGCTCTACCATCAGCCCGGGGAGCAGACGCAACGGGGGACAGATCAACCATCGGGAACATGACGTAAACAGGTGAGAATCATGAAACGCGCAACTTTTCTTCTCACGATGATTCTCTGGCTCGCCGCAGCGGCGGCGGGGCAGGAGGTCCTGACGCTGGACAAAGCCGTCGGCACAGCGCTTGAGCAAAACCAGGTATTGCGTGGGGCGGTGCACGACGTCGAATCATCGCACTGGGGGAAGCAGAACGCTTACGCCAATTTCCTGCCAAGAGTAAGTCTTGAAGCAGGAGTAACGAGAATCGATCCAGAAACGGAGTTGCGGGCTAACGCTGCTCTGGAGTTCATCCAGGCTGCCGCGGGCGCCTTCGGCATTCCTTCCTCAGCGCTTGTGAACCTCAAGCCGTTTGCGTATCGCGATACGTATTCGGCCGGCATTACGGTTGTTCAGCCGGTCTACAATGGCGGCGCGGAAATCGTGGGGGTCCGTGCCGCCGATGCTCTTCAGGAGAAGAGCGAATGCGGGTACCAGGACACCGAGCAGGATGTCATTGCGAGAGTCAAGATGTCGTATTACGGAGTTCTCGCTGCGCAAGAGCTTGTCGCCCTCGCGAAGGAGAACGTGGAGAGGACGAAGCGCTACCTGGAGTCAACGGCACACCGTCAGGAGCTTGGGATGCGGACCCGCACTGACGTGGCGCGGTGGGAGGTACAGCTTGCCTCAGATGAAGGCAATCAGATTAGGGCGAACAACCTGCTGGCATCGGCCCGGCTGCAGCTCAACGAGGTCATGGGTGTTGAACTTGACAGGGAATTTACGCTCGAGCAACTGATGGTCCGTGGGGACACGGGTGCGGTGGCCTCGGAATCGGGGGGCGGCGCCCTCTACGCATCTCTTCAGGGTTTTGCCGGAGACAACGTGATCACGGCCTCGTCGCTCGAATCGCACCCCTCCTGGCGAATGATGGATGCGAATCTCCGTCTCGCTGAAATCGGGATCGACCGGTCGTGGACGAATTTCAAGCCAAGGGTGAATCTTGCGTTTCAGTACGGTTGGGAGAAGAACAATACCATCGCGCTCGACGGATACCGGCCCTGGGCGCTGGCGGTGTCATTCAGTCTTCCCCTCTTCAACGGTTTCGGCGACTACACGAACCTCCAGCGGGCGCGTGAGGAGTACCAGCGAACGGAGGCGCAGGTGGAGACGTTCCGGCGGGGACTGCTGATGCAAGCGAGGAATGCTCAGCTCAACGTTGAAGCAGCCAGGCAACGAATCGATGTTGCACGAAAGGCGCAGGCACAGGCCCGGGACATCCTGGCTGCTGTGACCCGGAGGTACGAAACCG
>DAIUKN010000009.1:5056-17168 GCA_036848195.1 Bacteroidota bacterium | reverse complement strand
CCTCGCCCGCGTGGTCGAAGGACGGCTCCCGGCTGGCCTTCACCGCGGACGGGGATGACGTGCAGAATATCTGGATCATGAAGATGGACAGGACCTCCGCCGAAGGGTTGCCCGCGCAGGGACCACCGGTCCCACACGGAAGCTGGAGGGCGATGACCCGGGTTACGCACTTCGTCACATCAGCCTTTGATCCGGCCTGGACCGCCTCCGGTGATCTGGTCTTCACCACGTTTGAGAAGTTCGGCTTCCAGATCAAGACGATCCGCAACATCGGGGGAGTGGCTGACACATCGACCTCCGTGCGCCTGGTCGACCTCGGCGGGAAGTCCAGGACCTGGGAGGCATCGCCGCTGAGCGGAGCTTCTGAACTGAAGCGGTTCCGGTACGCCGGCGAGTACAGCCTGGACGTCGCCCAGACGACGATTTCCACCGACCCTGTCTTTGGCACGACCGGCGGCGGATTCGTTTCCATCAGTGACATCCTGGGCAACGACCAGTACTTCTTCCTCCTCTACAATACCGCTCAGTCGCAGGACGAGCTGCTGTCAAGCTTTAACATTGCCATCTCCCGCATCTCCCTCGGACAGCGGACAAGTTACGCCTACGGAATCTACCGGTTCTCCGGACGGAGATACGATCTGACCGATGCCGACGAGTTTTTCTACGAGCGGGTCTACGGCGGCTACTTTGCGTTGAGCTATCCGATAAGCAAGTTCCAGAGGATCGAATCGTCCGTCAGCCTTAGTAATTCGAACAAGGAGCTGGATATCGGTATCGAGGCACGAAAGGCGCTGATTCTCTCGAACAGCATCTCCTTTACGCATGATAATTCGCTCTGGGGCCCGACCGGCCCGCTGGACGGGACGATGTTCCACGTCACGCTGGCATATACGACTGATATTCAGTATTCGAATCTGAGCTACTACTCTCTCATCGCCGACTTCCGGAACTACTTCCGGCTGTCGCTGCGCAGCGCACTCGCGTCGCGGTTCTGGGTCTTCTATAACGAAGGGAAGGAGTCCCGCCGGTTCGTCATGGGCGGGAGCTGGGATCTCCGTGGGTACCCCCGTTGGTCCATCCGCGGCGAGAAGCTGTGGCTCATGAGCCATGAGCTCCGGTTCCCGTTCCTCGATCAGTTGGCGCTGCATTTCCCCTTTGGCGCGGTCAGCTTTTCATCCATCCGCGGCGCGCTCTTCGTCGACACGGGCGGCGCATGGGACGAACAGTACCGCGAGACCCTCGGTAGCGTCGGCGCCGGCATACGGATGAACTTCGGGGGCGTCCTGGTTCTCCGGTACGACATCGGGAAGAGGCTTGAGGATAATCTCTCGCACTTCCAGCAGGGACTCTTTTACCAGTTCTTTTTCGGGTGGGACTTCTGATGGCGTGGACGAAAACCGGCATCCTCTTCGGCCTCCTTCTGGCAATGGGAGGTTGCGGCGGGATGCAATTGGACCGCCCCCTGCAACTGCAGGAGACTGACTGGCCAACCTTTGCCCGGACGACGTCACACATCAGCGTCGCGCCCAGCCCGGTGGCGCCACCGCTCACGCTCGAATGGGAATACAACTTGTCAGCCGGGACCGGCAGCGGCTCACCGCTGGTCGCGGATGCCATCGTGTTGATCGGCAACCTCCGCGGAGAACTTCATGCGATCAATATGTGGAGTGGGAAGAAGATTGGCTGGGTCGCTCTCGGCGAGGCCATCCACGGGGCGCCGGTGATCGACGGCAATCTGGTGTTCGTTCCGCTGTCCAATACCCGCGAATCTCTTGTGGCCTTTGACACTTTCAACGGGAAGCCACGATGGAAACAGCCGTACGGAGACATTGAGGCCTCTCTGCTCCTGTATGATCACACGCTCTTCCTTGCCAACAACGCCGGATTGTTTTTCTGCGCTGACCGGGCAACGGGAGTAGAGAAGTGGAGGTTTGAGATACCGGACAATACGAAACTCAAAGGGATCCGGTCGTCTCCTGCGGCTGACAGTTCGATCGTGGTCTTCGGGGCCGATGACGGCTGCGTCTACGCACTGGACGCACAGACCGGCAAACTGCGCTGGAGCCACGCCTCTGATGCGCCGGTGGTTGCCGCCCCAGCCATTGCCACCGGGAGAGTTGTGGTCGGCAATCTCCACGGGCTGGTTCGGGCGCTCGACCTCCTGAGCGGCCGCCTGCTCTGGACATATGCCGCGGGCACACCGATCTACGGTCATACCCTGATGGTCGACGACCTCGCTGTCGTGGTCACCGTCGGCGGGACAATGACAGCGTTGCGCGCAGCCGACGGCACGGTCGTGTGGACAACGAATGCTGGCGGCCCGATGAATGCCGGCGCAGCGGCCTCTGGAGGCGTGATCTTCGCCGGGACCCTCAACCGCGAGATCGTCGCCGTGCGCGCGAAGGATGGCGTTCTTCTCGGAAAGACTGCTGCCGGCGGCCGGATCAAGTCACCCCCCGTTATCGCTGAGGGGAGGGTGTTCGTGGCCACCGACGAGAAAACTCTCCTCTCGTTCCGGGGAGCCGGACCATGAAAAGACCGATGATGCTCGTTCTTTTCACGCTTCTCTGTGCGCGTGACGCGGCAACCGCCGGAATCACGGCCAGGGACAGTGCATCGATCACCGTCAGGAGCATCCCCGACAACGCGGCGGTCATTGTCGATTCCCTCGATGCCGGCCGGACTCCGCTGACGATCGACTCCCTTGCGGCGGGCCTGCACCGCCTCCGGCTGATCCACCCCGATATGGCCAACTGGCTGACAATTCCTCTTGAAGACACCGTACGTCTTTCCCCGGGCGAGCACCGGACGCTGCAATACACGTTCGAACAGGCACGCTCCATTATCAGCCTCCCTTCCGGAGCCGAGGTGCTTATCGGAGATTCGGTGGTTGGAACCACCCCCCTGACCTTTCTTCCGGGACAAATACCGGCGGGATCCACCGTGACGTTGCGAAAGAACGGATTTTCCCGGGCAAGCGCCGATTTTTCCCTCGCGACCAGGGGGGTCTTGTCCGTCACCCTGTCTCCGGAAAGGGGAATGCCGAGCCAGATCGAAGAAGATCTGGCACCGGGACCCTGGTCTGGCCGACTTGTCATACCGGGAGCGCTGGCTGTTCTGAGCGGTGGACTGGCGGCTTACTGCAAGATCAAGGCGGACAACCATCAGATGGCGTATCTCGCCACGGGAGACCTTTCCGAACGAGCGAAGCGCGATCGTCTGGACAACCAGGCAGCCGGCTTCCTGGTAGGCATGGAGTTGAGCCTTGGTTTTTTCATCACAATCCTCCTGACCCAATAGCAGCGATCGCCGTAACTCATTGGGATACATGTTAATTCCTTGACTTTCACGGCGAGAGGGACTATATTTCTGCAATTGCGGTATTGAATTCCCAGGCACCACCGGAACCACTCTTTTAACCCAGCGAAGCGAGGTCACCCTGAATTCCACCATGAAGGACGAACTGGAGTTTCTCAAAAACGTCCCGATCCTCTGCGACCTTGAGCCGATGGACCTTGAGACCATTGCCAAGGTGGGAGTCCGGAAGAAGTACAAGAAAGGGAGCATTATTCTTCTGGAGGAAGAGGCGGGCGCGGCGCTGTTCGTGATCGTTTCAGGAAAAGTCAAGATCGTTCGCATGGACGACGACGGGCGGGAAGTCATCCTTTCCATCCTCGGGGAGAGCGATTTCTTCGGCGAGATGGCCATTCTCGACGGTCTCGCCCGGTCGGCGAGCGTTGTGGCGATTTCGAAATCCGAGCTTTTCATGATTCACCGGCGGGACTTCCTCAAACTGCTGCACGATTTTCCTTCCGTGGCGATAGCGCTTCTCAAAGAGCTGACGATGCGTCTCCGGAAAGCCGACGCTCAGATCAAGAGTCTCTCGCTGAAGGACGCCTCCGGACGCGTTGCCAACGTGCTGCTCCAACTTGCCGATGATATCGGCAAGATCCGCAAGGGCCGCGTTGAGATTGACGAGCTTCCCCTCCAGCAGGACCTGGCCAACATGGCGGGAACCTCCCGCGAGACGATTTCCAGGATGATTCACGCTTTCATCCGCGAGGGGCACATCGAGATCGAGCGGGGAAAACTCATCATCAACGACTACGAGAAGTTCAAGGCACGCTACTTGTAATTCCACCACCTGTTCTTTCTCCTCATCCTGTGTTGCATGGGTCGCAGAGCCGATCTCCATATCCACACGACATTTTCAGATGGAGCGTTCTCGCCCCGCGACGTCATTGCGCGCGCGCGCGAACGCGGCCTGACAACGATCAGCATCACTGATCACGACCACACCGGCGCCATTGCCGAGGCAATCGACTACGGACGAACGGCGGGCGTCGAGGTCATCCCCGGCATCGAGCTGAGCGTCACGCTCGACGGCCAGGAGATCCACCTCCTCGGCTATTTCTTCGACCCCGCGAATCGTGCACTGCAGGAGTTCCTCTCCCGCATCCGCGTCGAACGTCGAAAACGTGCCGAACGCATCGTGGCTAAGCTGAACAATCTGGATGTGGGGCTTTCCCTCGAAGCGGTACTCCGCCAGGCTGGCGAGGGGGCGATCGGCCGGCCGCATATCGCCAATGCGCTGGTGGAGGAAGAGCTGGTAGGTTCCTATCAGGAAGCGTTTTTTCGCTACCTGGCGGGTGGGAAACCCGCCTATGAGGAGAAATATCAGGTCCCCCCTCGCGAAGCTGTGGAGATGATCGCGTCGGCGGGAGGATGGACTTTCATCGCCCACCCGGGCAACAACCTCGACGAGAGGGTGCTGCTCCGCCTCATCCAAGAAGGCGTTGACGGCATCGAGGTCGTTCACCCGTCGCATTCATTGGAACTCGAGACTCATTACCGTGGCATCGCCGGCGAGTATTTTCTCCTGGCGAGCGGCGGGTCCGACTTCCACGGCGGGCGGAGAAACGATCACGAAGCATTCGGGAGATACACCATTCCATACGATCACGTTGAAGCGATGCGGCGCCGCCTGCGGTAACTCTGCAGCCGGTCCGCGCACTGCGAAGGAGGAGCATGGCTCATATCATTGAAGGATCTCTCACCGCAGCAGGACGCACGTTCGGCATCATCGTCAGCCGGTTCAACAGCATGGTGACAAAGAACCTGCTCGATGGCGCAATGGACTGCCTGCTCCGACACGGCGCTGAGGAAAAGAACATCACCGTGGTCTACTGCCCCGGCGCATTTGAAATCCCCCAGGTAACCCTTGCCCTCGCCCAGCGCGGCCGCGTCGACGCCATTATCTGCCTTGGATGTGTGATCCGCGGCGATACCCCGCACTTCGAATACATAGCCTCGGAAGCCGCCAAGGGCGTCTCACAGGTGGCTCTTCAGACCGGTACCCCCGTCGCCTTTGGGGTTCTGACGACGGAAACTCTCGAGCAGGCACTGGAACGTGCCGGCGCAAAGGCCGGCAACAAAGGGTGGGACGCCGCCATGACGGCCATGGAACTCGTGAACGTCGCCAAACAACTCTCCGGAGGGAAGAAAGGGTAGCGGATCCGGCGGAAGCTGCATCCCCGCCGCGTGAAGACGACAGCTATGAAGAAGCGAGGGTGGTGTCTCGGCGCACTCCTCGTTTTCGGTGCGCTGGCATTTGCCGGCGGCATCGGAACCTGGAGAAACTTCACGTCCATGAAAGATGTGAGGGGCATAGCGCGGGACGGAAATAGGTATTGGGCCGCTACGAGCGGCGGACTCTTCAGCTGGTCCGCCGCCGACGGGAGCTATCAGCTGTTCACGAATGCTGAAGGCCTGCTCAGCATCGACCTTACCGCCCTGGGCATCGACGGCACCAGCCAAATCTGGACCGGTGCCTCCAGCGGCGCCATCCACCTTCTGTCGCCTGGTCAGATCAACCCCCGTACAATCCTCGACATCTTCAAGGCGAACCAGGCCAACAAACGGATCAACGCCTTCTCCTTCTCCGGCGACACCGCCCTCATCTGTACTGACTTCGGCCTGAGCCTCTTCCGAATCAGCAAGTTCGAGTTCGGTGATACGTACTCGAAGTTCGGGACGGGATCATCCGGCATCCGATTCTCGGTCCTGTCGGCGGCCATCTACGGCAACAGCATCTGGGCCTCGATTTCCGACGGCCAGACAATCAACCGTGTCGCGGTCGCCAGTCTGTCCAACCCGAACCTCCTTCCACCGGAGAGCTGGACACTCCAGACCGTCGGTGACCCGGGAAATGTGATCAGAAATCTTGCCGTGTTCGCCGGACGCCTGTATGCCGGGACCCTCAAAGGTCTGTATGTGTATGACGGATCAAACTGGAACCTGTTCGCTGCTGCAGGAACCCGGGATATAACCACCCTGGCCGCATCGCCGACGAACCTGGTTTTTTCCGTTGGCACGGACCAGACGTACACCCTCAATCCACAGGGATCCCTTGCTTCCTATGGAACCCTGCTCCCCTACCCAGCCCTTTCCGTTACCGCCGATCCGGATGGAAAACCCATTGTCGGATCGTCCGGTGCGGGGATTCTCCTGTTCGATCGTGCCTGGACACCCCGCCTGCCGAATGGGCCGAACTCCAATGGATTTGTCAACGTCGCGGTCGACCCCGATGGAAATGTGTGGGGAGCCTCAGGACAAACTTCGCAAAAGGGGTTCTACCGGTTCGACGGGAAAGAGTGGAAATCATTTACCAGACAGAACAGTCCGTTGCTGAGCGACGATATTCACCGCGTATCAGTGGATTGCGACGGCGGACTCTGGGCAAGCACGTTCGGGCGCGGCGTAATCGAAGTACCGTTCCGGAAGGATGCGGTCGATTCGTCTCACGTCTACTGGCACAATGTCGGACTGGTTGGTCTCCCGAACGATCCGGACTTCGTTGTGGTCGGCAATGTTGTCTGCGATGGACGCGGGAACCGGTGGATGAGCGTCATCAACCCGGCAGACAAACGCGCCCTGACTGTACGGACCGCCAAGGGCGCCTGGGTGCAACTCCCTGCCTACGTCGGCGGCGTCAGGATGAGCTATTTGATGGACGTTGTCGTGGATAAGGCTCTTGCGGTCGACGCCTACGACAACCTCTGGGCGATCGTTCGGGATGCATCGTACAAAGGTGTCATGTCGCTGGGGAACCAGGGAACGGTTGACAGCACCGCCGCCTTCCTCATTACGGTGTCGAATGGCCTGCCCAGCGACGACATCCGGACGATCGTTGTCGACAAGGACAACAGCATCTGGGTGGGGACCGACAAAGGGATTGCCATCATCCTCGACCCCGTCAATCCCACGCGGCAGGGAGGGATTGCGGCTTACAAGCCGTTGAACGGCCTTGTCGTTAACACGATCGCCGTCGACGCGCTGAACCAGAAGTGGGTGGGAACGAACGAAGGCGCTGTGCTCCTGTCGGCAGACGGTACCCAGGTCTTGACGAATCTGACGTTGGACAATACCCAGGGGAGACTGATCGACAATAACATCAGCAGCATTGCCGTCGATCAGCGGACGGGAACGGTCTATTTCGGGACTTCCTTCGGCTTGGCCAGCCTGACAACGTCGGCAGCTGCACCGAAACTCTCATTCGAAGGGCTGAAGGTCTATCCGAACCCCTTCCGAATCCCGGCTTCCGTCCCGCTGACGGTGGACGGTCTCATGCAGAATTCGAGCATCAGAATCCTGACTTCCGACGGGAGGCTGGTGCGGGACATCAAATCCCCCGGGGGCCGTATCGGGTTCTGGGACGGAAAAGACGCCGCAGGAAATGATGTCGCGTCCGGGATCTATCTGATCGTAGCGTATACGGAAGACGGTCAAGTAGCGAACGGAAAGGTGGCAGTCCTGAAGAACTAGCGGCACATAATCACATCCCGATTACACTTAATGCAGAAGGAGGGTCGCGATCTTGGAGAACAATGCTAACGGTTATAAAGACGAAATCTTCACCAAACGCGTGAGGGCGGGGAAACGCACGTATTTCTTCGATGTAAAATCCACAAAGTCGGAGAAAGACTTCTACATCACGATCACCGAAAGCAAGCGTGTCGGCGACGACGAGTACGAAAAGCATAAGATCTTCCTCTACAAAGAGGACTTTGAAAAATTCCGCGATGCGCTCGCGGAAACGGTAGAGCACGTGCAAGCCCACCTCCTCGAACATGCGGAGCCGGTAAAACTGGCGTAATCCGTCGGCAGAGGTTCTTCTTCTTTCAGATCCTGAGGGAATGGAACGAAAGCCCGATCCATTCGGGGTGCCGCAGCATCTCCTTCCATTCCGCTATCTCCCGTCGGCGATCTCCTCCCGGACGCGTTGGACTGAAGGGGCTGTCGGCGTGGGAGCCGGAAGCTTGACTCTCTCTCCCTTTCTCGCTATATTTACCTGATTTTTCCGTAATTGTTGGAAACGGGGGGCTATTGCTCCCCTTTTGAGCGTTCTTACCCATGGCCGCACAGAACGAAACGGCGACGATGAAAATCCAGGTGGGCAGCCTGTCAGACGGCATCCACTCCTATGCCTTCGAGGCAGAGAGTTCAGAACTCGCGCTGGGGGAGGATTTCACCCGGCAGGTTATCGTGGAGGCGCGTCTGGATAAGGCCGGGAGCCAGATCTATCTTACTGTCGCCGCTCGCTCTATGGGGAAGTTTCTGTGCGATCGGTGCACGGCCGAGTTCACCCGCGAGCTCCCTTCGAGTTATCATATGTATTATGTGTGGGACGCCTCGGAAACGGACAGGTTCGATCCTGCGGAAGTTCAGGTAATTTCACCAAGCCTGAACGTCATCGATATTTCAGAAGATGTCCGCCAGACTGTGCTACTTTCAGTGCCTTTGAAGCGGCTCTGCAGCGACAACTGCAAAGGGCTCTGCCCGGTCTGCGGCAAGAACCGTAACCATGAGCCGTGCGACTGCAGGGACGAACTGACCGATTCACGCTGGGACAAGCTTCGGGCCTTGAGAGACGGAACAAGTTCTTAACGATTTTCAGAACGGAAGGAGCAGAGATCACATGCCAAATCCAAAGCGAAGACATTCCAAGACGCGGGGCCGCAAGCGTCGCACACATTACAAGGCGACTGCAGCATCGGTGGCAGAGTGTCCCAACTGCCATACGCAGAAGCTCCCTCATCGCGCCTGCCCGAACTGCGGCTTTTACAGCGGGCGGTCGATCGTGATCCCAAAGGCATCCTGACCGTTTTCGTTCCGGACCATCACCTCCGGCCGCGGGTTTCCGCGGCCAGGACGGCTGCCGGGGAGAGCTTGCAGCAAGCCTCGCCGGTTTTGGCACCCACGGACTAGCGGCGCCGGATCTACACTCGCTTGAATTCCCACATGTCGCATATAACTATCGCTGTCGACGCTATGGGCGGGGACTTCGCTCCCTCGCATGTCGTCGAAGGAGCCGTCGATGCCTCCCGCGAGGCCGGCGGCCGCTTCTCGATCATGTTGGTGGGTCGCACCGACGATATCGACCGGGAGCTGCGGAGACTGGCCGGTCAGGGAAAGGGAATCACGGGCGACCGTGTGACCACGGTGGACGCCACTGAAGTAATCACGATGGAGGATTCCCCCACCGCTGCCCTTCGAAGCAAGAAGAATTCCTCCATAGCCGTGGGGCTCGGCCTGCACCGTGAGGGAAAGGCACAGGCATTCGTGAGCGCAGGAAACACCGGCGCGGTTCTGTCGGCGTCCACGCTCATTCTCGGCAGAATCGACGGGGTCGGGCGGCCGACCATCGGGGCGCTGGTCCCGACGGTCACATCTCCCTGCTTCCTGGTCGATGCAGGGGCGAACGTAGACTGCAAGCCCCGACATCTTTTCGAATTCGCCGTCATGGGTTCCATCTACATGTCGTCCCTCGCCGGTGTGCCGAATCCCCGAGTCGGGCTCCTCAATATCGGGGAGGAGGACGCCAAAGGGAACGAAGTCGCCGTCGAATCGTTTTCCCTCCTCAGGAAGAGCAAATTGAACTTTGCCGGAAACGTGGAGGGACGGGATATCCTTCAGGGGGTCGTCGATGTGGTTGTGTGTGACGGATTTGTGGGGAACATTCTTTTGAAATTCGGCGAGAGTATCCCCGGTTTCTTCAAGGAGAAGTTCCGCCGTTTCGCCGCGGCGAACACGGCCAACAAGCTCGTCGCGCTGGTCGCGAGGAAGGGCCTTCGCAGCGTCATGAAAGAACTGGATTACCAGGAACATGGCGGCGTCCCCCTTCTGGGGGTCAACGGCGTTTCGATCATCGGCCACGGGGGATCGACTCCGAAGGCCATCAAGAACATGATCCTTCGTGCAGAGGAAATGGTACTCAAGAACGTGAACGGCAGAATTCAGGAAACACTCGGACAACATCATGGGTAAACACCGGGCAACAATTACCGCAGTGGGTCACTTCGCGCCTGAGAAAATCCTCTCGAATGCTGACCTCGAGAAGATGGTCGACACGAATGACGAATGGATCCGCACCCGGACCGGGATTACGGAGCGCCGGATCATGACCGGTGGAGCGAGTGCCGAGATGGCTGCGGGCGCCGTCAGAGCGCTCCTGGCGAACCGCGGAATGTCCGTGGATGAAATCGAGCTGATCATCGTCGCAACGGTGACACCGGACATGTTTTTCCCGTCAACCGCATGCCTTGTCCAGGAGAAGATTGGCGCGAAGAACGCATGGGGATTCGACCTCTCCGGCGCCTGTTCAGGATTCCCCTTTGCGCTCGTCACAGCCGCGCAATTCATCGAGAACGGCACGCACCGAAAGGTGGTCGTGGTTGGAACGGATATGATGAGCTCGATCACCGATTACTCGGACCGCAACACCTGTGTCCTTTTCGGTGATGCTGCAGGCGCTGTGCTGCTGGAACCCTCGGAAGACGACCGCTACGGGATCCTCGACCACATCGTTCGATGCGACGGCGCCGGGCAGGAGGCCCTGTACATGCGCGCAGGGGGCAGCCTGAACCCGGCAACGCACGAGACGGTCGATAAAAAGCAGCATTACATTTACCAGGACGGCAAGGCCGTCTTCAAGGTCGCCGTTGTCAAGATGGCCGATGTTTCCGCAGAAATCATAGAGCGAAACCAGCTCTCGGGTAACGACGTCGACTGGCTCGTGCCTCACCAGGCGAACCTCCGCATCATTGACGCGACCGCGGAGCGGATGGGCCTCGACCGGTCCAAGGTGATGATTAACATTGATCGTTACGGTAACACCACGGCCGCCACGATCCCGCTCTGTCTCTCCGAGTGGTGGCAGGCCGGGAAACTGAAGAGAGGACACGTGCTTGTCCTGGCCAGCTTCGGCGCAGGGTACACCTGGGCATCGGTCCTGATTCGCTGGTCCGCCCGGGACGCGCAGCAGGCCTGACATGGCAACCACCGCCTTTGTTTTTCCCGGTCAGGGATCCCAATATGTGGGCATGGCGAAGGATTTCTGGGAGGCTGATCCAGAGTCACGATCCCTCATGGAGCATGCGGACGCGGTTCTGGGCGTTCCGCTGAGCGGTATCTGCTTCACGGGTCCCGAGGAGGAACTCCGGCAAACGCAAAACACCCAGCCGGCCATCTTTCTCCACAGCATGGTGGTGGCACGGAAGCTGAGGTCGATCCGGCCGGACATGGTAGCCGGGCACTCCCTGGGAGAGTACTCTGCGCTTGTCGCCGCCGGCGCCATCAGTTTCGACGACGCCCTCAGACTGGTCAGGCTCCGCGGGGAATTGATGCAAAAGGCGGGAATCGAGCGCCAGGGGACGATGGCCGCAGTGGTCGGACTTGCTCCTGAGACGGTGGAAGATCTCTGCCGCGAAGCGGCCGCCATGGGTATCGTGCAGCCGGCAAATTTCAACTCCCCAGGCCAGGTCGTGATCTCCGGCTCGGTCGCCGGTGTGCGCAATGCCATGGTGATCGCACGGCAGCGAGGCGCGAAGCTGGTGAAAGAGCTCGTGGTCAGCGGTGCATTTCACTCTCCGCTCATGGAGAGTGCCCGGAACGGCCTGAAGCAGGGAATCGACAGCGCCGGAATCCGGGACGCAGCGATTCCCGTCTACGCCAACGTCACTGCTGAACCGGCCACCCGTGCCGCGGAAATCCGGGAGCTGCTCTACCGCCAGCTCACGAGCCCGGTACGATGGGAGCAGACTGTCAAGAATAT
>DAIUKN010000009.1:0-5046 GCA_036848195.1 Bacteroidota bacterium | reverse complement strand
GAAATGGCCGGCCAGGGTGTCTCAAGGTTCGTTGAGATCGGCCCGGGCAAGGTGCTGCAGGGCCTTGTGAAGAGGACCTCCGGAGAGGTCCGCACCGGAGGCATCGACAAGCTGACCGAAATCGTCTAGACAACAGCAGGAGCCATGGAACAACCGGCTGGACCGTTGCGCATCAAGCAGTTTACCATCTCGACCGAGCTCTTCACGTCCGGCTATCCTGAAGGAGGCGGGCCATGCTCCTGCACATCCACCTGCTGCGGGAGCGGTGTCTGGGCCGACGTTCGCGAGAGGGACCGCATCCTTGCCCATAGGGACATCATAAAGAAATACATGGACGCAACGCAGACAACCGATGAATCCCGGTGGTTTGACTCCGATGAACAAGCCGACTCTGACTTCGCTTCGGGAAGATGCGTAGGAACCGCCGAGATCAACAACAAGTGCGTGTTCTTGGACAGGGCCGGCCGGTGTTCGATACAAGTGACAGCAGCCGCCGAAGGTATGCACAAGTGGGCGCTGAAGCCGCTCTACTGTATCCTCTACCCGATCGAAGTTACGGATAGCGTGGTCGGCTTCGACCCCATGCTCCAGAACGAGCAGTCGTGCTGCACGGTTGACGCGGTGTTCCGGATTCCGGTCTTCGAAGCCTGCCGCGAAGAGCTTGTTCACCTTCTCGGAGAAGACGGCTACCGGATGATGCAGGAGCATTACGAGCGACAGGATCATCGATCACAGCAGGGAGTGCGCGCATGAATAGCCTGGAAGGCAAGGTTGCGCTCGTTACCGGCGGTGGCCGGGGAATCGGGAAAGCTATCGTACTTGCCCTGGCCGATGCGGGGGCAGCCGTGGCGTTTACCTACAAAAGTTCCGCGGCTGCTGCGGAGGAAATTGTGGGTGCCCTGCGCGCGGCCGGCCGCAAATCGACCGCCTACCAGTCCGATGCCGCATTACACGGAGATGCGGTCCGGGTTGTCGACTCGGTCATTAAGGAGTTCGGCCGGCTGGACATTCTGGTGAACAATGCCGGTATCACAAAAGACGGGCTCCTGATGCGCATGGGGGAGGAGGACTGGGACCGGGTGATCGCCAACAACCTGAAGAGCGTCTACAATTTCACCAAGGCTGCGTGCCGGCAAATGATGGGACAAAGGGCCGGAAAAATGATCAATATCACCTCGGTGGTTGGTATCACGGGAAATGCCGGACAGGCCAACTATGCAGCTTCCAAGGCGGGGATCATAGGGTTCACAAAATCTATTGCAAAAGAGCTCGGTTCTCGCAATATTCAGGTGAATGCGGTGGCTCCCGGTTTCGTCGAGACGGATATGACATCCGCCTTGAATCCTGAACAGAAAAAGTCCTTGGCCGACCTGATTCCTTTGAAGAGGACCGCCAGACCCGAGGAGATCGCGGCTGTGGTGAAATTTCTCGCGTCGGCCGACGCCGACTACGTAACCGGTCAAGTCATAGCCGTCGACGGCGGCATGACGATGTGACAGGAAGAGTGTAGAGGCACGTTCATTCATTAACCATCTTCACATCACAGGAGGTCAGCATCATGGCAGACATTGCAGCAAAAGTCAAGGAGATCATCGTCAATAAGCTTGGCGTTGACGAAGGTCAGGTCACGCCCGAAGCGTCCTTTACCAACGATCTGGGTGCCGACTCCCTGGATACCGTCGAGCTTGTCATGGAGTTCGAAAAGGCATTTAACCTCCAGATTCCGGATGAGGACGCCGAGAAGATCGCGACCGTCGGTGATGCGATCAAGTACCTCTCGGGTAAATCCGCATAAATGGTTTCTACGAACCCACCCCCCTGCCCCCCGGGGGCGCCGGGACGGTGGGTTCTTCATCAACCTCCCAACGTGGAACGTATATGAATGGCAATCGGAGAGTCGTCGTCACGGGCATCGGCGCCCTCACGCCCATCGGGCTCAACCCAAAGGACTTCTGGGACAGCCTGATCGCCGGCAAGAGCGGTGCAGCGGGAATCACGCATTTCGATACTGCCTTGTACGACACCCATTTTGCCTGTGAGCTGAAGGATTTCAAGGCGTCGGATTTCCTCGACCGGAAGTCTGTCCAGCGAATGGATCCGTTCTCCCAGTATGCGGTGATATCTGCAGACCAGGCGGTTGCAGATTCGGGGATCTCGATGAAAGATATGGATCCTGACAGGGCGGGCGTGGTTTACGGTTCGGGAATCGGCGGCATGACGACATACGACACGCAGTTTACGGCGTACATGCAGGGGGGTCCCCGGCGCATCAGTCCGTTCTTCATTCCTATGCTTATTCCGGACATCGCATGCGGCAACATTTCCATCAAGCACGGGTTGAAGGGTCCCAACTACGCCACGGTTTCCGCCTGCGCAACAGCCTCGCACGCTATCGGAGACGCATACAGGATTGTTCAGTACGGTGACGCGGACGTGATGGTGTGTGGCGGCTCGGAGGCACCGATCACCCCGATGGGCTTAGGCGGGTTCAATTCGATGAGGGCGCTCTCCACACGCAATGATGCTCCCGAAAAGGCCAGCCGCCCGTTTGATGCCCAGCGTGACGGATTCGTGATGGGCGAAGGTGCAGGTGCGCTCGTGCTCGAGGAATACGAGCACGCGAAGAGACGTGGGGCCAGAATCTACTGTGAAATCGTCGGAATCGGGTTCACTGCTGACGCCCACCATCTCACAGCTCCGCCCGATGGGGGAGAAGGTGCTGTCCGCTCGATGCGGCGCGCCTTGAAGGACGCCGGTATTGGCCCCGAGGAGGTCGACTATGTCAACGTTCACGGGACTTCGACTCCTCTCGGGGATATCAGCGAGACCCAGGCCATCAAGACCGTCTTCGGTGAGCATGCAGCCCAAATGAACATCAGCTCCACAAAATCTATGACCGGCCACCTCCTCGGTGCCGCCGGCGCGGTCGAGGCAATCGCGGCAATTCTTGCCTGCAAGGAGGACCTCATTCCTCCAACCATCAACTACGAGTTCCCTGACCCGCAGTGCGACCTGAACTACACCCCCAATGTCGCCGCGAAGAGAGAGGTTCGGTACGCAATCAGCAACACCTTTGGATTCGGCGGTCACAATGCGACTCTGCTGATGAAGAAGTGCATGGATCATTGACCGGGGTATGGCCTGGATCGCCCCATTCATCGACTCCGTGCTCCGGCGCCTCCGCGGAAAGCCCCCGCGGGAAACCGAGACGGTGCGAGGCCTCCCTCTTGAGAAGCTGAATATCTTCGAGAGGAAACTCCGCTACCGAATCCGCAACCCGGAGGTCTTCGCTCAGGCACTCCAGCACCGCTCGTACCACCAGCGATCACACCACCCCCTGCGCTCCAACGAACGCCTCGAATTCCTCGGCGATTCGGTTCTCAATTTGATCGTCGGCGAATACCTCTACAGAAAGCATCCACGAGCCGAAGAGGGTGAGCTCACCAAGATGCGTTCGCGCCTGGTGAACAAGAAGGCCCTGGCGGCATATGCCAAGGATTTCGGTCTTTCGGAATTCATCCTGATGAGCCCCAGCGCCGCCCAGTCTCTTGACAAAGGCCACGAGACAATCACAGCGGACACATTCGAAGCAGTGATCGCCGCGATCTACCTGGACGGCGGTTTTGACGCTGCACGCACATTTGTTGAACGTCAGGTTCTCGGCGCTATGAAACGCGGTTCTGTTATCACCAACGACGAGAACTACAAGAGCCTGCTCCTGGAATATGCCCAATCCCACGGGCTCGGCATTCCCCGCTACATGATCGTCCGCGAAGAAGGCCCGGATCATGACAGGACCTTCACCGTCGACGTTCTCCTGAGTAACATCCGCCGGGGATCAGGGTCAGGCAAGAACAAGAAGGAAGCAGAACAGGCCGCGGCCAGCCAGGCCCTGGAGAACCTCCCCGCCGATGCCCACGCTTGAATCCGACGAAGAAATACGAATCCTCCTCAGTGAGGCCCGCACGATTGCCGTCGTCGGGATGTCCGACAAACCCCACCGGGACAGTCACCAGGTCGGCCGCTACCTGCATAATCAGGGGTACGCCATCATCCCGGTGAATCCCGCCATTCACGAGGTTCTCGGGATCCCGGCACTCCCCGACTTGGATAGCATCGGGTCGGAGGTGGACATCGTCGATATCTTCCGGCGTGCGGAGTACGTGCCGGAGATTGTGGACGCCGCCATCCGTTGCGGAGCCCGGGCGGTCTGGATGCAGTTCGGGACTGCACATCCGGGCGCAGCCGCCCGGGCTGCAGCCGCCGGCCTTCGCGTCGTGACTGATCGGTGCATCATGGTTGACCACCGGCGATTGCTCCGATGAAAACACGTTCGGTTTTCCCCTTGCTCCTTCTTCTGACCTCAGCGTTCACACCATCCCCCGCTCAACAAGCAGCCCTGGTCCACAGCGCAGACGAGCCACTCGGAATCATCGACACCGTCATCATTGAGGGGAACGAGAAGACCAGGGACTACGTCATTCTGAACGAGATGACGCTGAAACCCGGGATGCAGGCGACTTTTGAAGCTGTCGAGTTCGACAGGAACCGCATCTATAATCTCGGCCTCTTCACCCGCGTCGACATCTACTACGACTCTCTGGGGACCACCCGTTTTCTCTTTGTTGCCGTGCGGGAGCGTTGGTATCTGATCCCCATTCCGATTTTCGGTTTCCGCTATGGAGACCCCCGGAAGATCTTCTTTGGAGCCGGGTTTCTGCACAATAATGTCGGAGGAAGGAATCAGAAGCTCTTTGCCTCTTTTACCTTGGGATACGATCCGTCTGTAAGCCTTTCCTTTTTCGATCCGTTGATCGACAGGGAGAACCAGCTCTATCTTTCGGGAAGCCTCTCGTACAGTCGCGTCCGAAACAAGAGCGAAGAGCAGGCTGCGCTCACGGGCGACTTCGATGAGCACCACTTCAATGCGGCCGTGACGTTCGGAAAGCGCTTCAGCCTGTACGAAACGGCCGGTATTACACTCGGCTTCCAGATCGTCAGCATATCGCCATACGAGCCGGGCAGGACCGTTGATGCCGGCGGCCG
>DAIUKN010000008.1:0-17267 GCA_036848195.1 Bacteroidota bacterium | reverse complement strand
GGACACCGCCTCCGTGTCGGAAGCCTGGAAGACAAATTTTTCCCGCAACACGGTGAAGAGGTCGTCGATCCCGAAGGCTTCAATTTTTTGGGGGCCCGGCGACTTCTCAAACCGGAGCATAAGCTCATCCATGAGGACGGTACAGGGATGAAGATACGTGTCCAGGGTTGGCACGGCCGGATACAGCACAAGATGACCGCCGCTCTTCACGTACCTGGCAAGGAGTTTCTGCGTCCCGCTATCCATGAACTCGGTAGACACGACCCAGAGCTGTTTGTATCGCAGCAGTAAATCTGGCTGGGTGGTTTCAAGGTCGCGAATGTCGTAACCGTAGTTCAGGGTCTGAAGGCCCCTCAAGAGCCCGTTGAAAAGAATCTCTTCACGGACGAATTTCGGGTCCAGTGAGAGCCCCAGGGCTTCGACGTGGAGCCTTCGCTCTTTGAGCATTTGCGAAAGCGTAAGCTCAGTGTAGAAATAGGGCAGGTAGAGCCCAACGCAGATGTCGGCTTTCGCTTCACTCAACAGGAGGTCATTCTTCTCGTTATGGACGAACTCTGCATGCGCCCTGATAACCCCGTACAGCGGGGACTTCTCAGCGTGGGCATTGAGCGGCGTCTGGAAGTAGAAGGTCTTTCCAAAAAAACCCTTTCCTTTCGGGTTCATCCCCTGTGAAAACATGTAGTAATTCCAGCTTTTCAGGCCATGGGCCAGCGAGGCCATATAAAACATGGCCATGTCATTTGCATCGTTCTTGACGTGGTGCTCGCGAGTCCCTGCCTGGAATTCCGCCGCCCAGACAGGTCCGTACGGCTGGATGGCTTCAAGAATCTTGTTGCATGCAAGATCCGAATGGGCATTTCTGAATGAGATATATTCCGGGATATGGTCGAGCCCGAAGACGATGTCCGTCCGCCCCCTCATGACTTGTTCGTACGTGCTGATCAGCATCGGCAATTCGGCGGCTTGCCCGTAAATCCACCCGGGAATGTTGTGCGTTAGCTGGATATCAACGCCGTAAGCCCGGATCCTCTTCACGAGCGTATCCAGGTAGACCGCGAAGTAGTGCCGGTAAAAGAGATGGAAGTCGTAAAACGCACGGTACTCCGGCCTGGACCCGATGTTTCCCCGCGGAGCAATCACTTCGTCGAAAGAGCCGTACGCTGTTCCGTAGATCCCATTGAGGTTCTCAATGACGACGTACTTCTCCCCCAGAAACTGCTTGTACAACTTCACCACCGATGGGTGATAGTCGATTCTGCCCGAAAGCCATTGAAACACTCCGACCTCATTGCAGACCTGCATCATAGTGATCGGGCCGCCCCTGCTGTACTGGTGCTGGGCGACGATGGGCATGATGCGATCATACCAGAGAAAAGCATATCGAAGAAATTCCTCCGACAGATACGACATCACGTCCGGGGAGATGACATTCCCATGCTCATCAACGGCCAGCGCGTCTTTGCTGCATCGTTTCAAGAGCCAACCGGGCAGGCCGTGCAACTCGTACTCGGCGAGGATGTAGGGCCCCGGCTTCACGATCAGGTGGAGTCCGACGTTCCTGCAGAGATCGATGTATCGCAGAAGATTTCTCGCAGGATGTGTCTCACCTGAGAAGTCGAAACGGTTCTCCTCATATTCATGCCAATCCCACGGCACGTACGTGGACGCGGTGTTGGCACCCGCGCGCTTAAGAAGAATGAGATGTCTCTCCCACAGATCCGGGTCCAGCCTGAAATAGTGAATCTCGCCAGAGACAACACCGTACGGCTTGCCATCTCTCTGAAAACGTCCCCCTATCGCGGTGAAGCTCTTCATTGCATCTCCTGTTGCTGGAAAACTTTTGCGTTTCACCCTGCGAGGAATGCAGGAACGAGAAGTGGAAGCCGGTTGATGGCCTGCTGTCCTCAGTATGTCAGCACTACCCGGGCCGGCAGTCTCTTGATGATGACTTCACCGGAGACGGGCAGCGACACCTTCTTGCCGTCGATCGTCACACCTCGCAACCGTGCACGGAGGGGCGAAGCGAGGGCAAGTCGATGGTTGGGGGCATCGAAACTCCCCGAGATTTCCGCGACAACGGTTTTTCCAGCCCTCCGCAGGAAATAGTTCAGAATACCGCTTGATGTCGGCAGATTGCCTACGTGTACCCCCATCGAGTCGTCAACCCACGCATCAGGAATCCCTGCAGCCAGCAGGTGGGTGCTGTCGCGTTCCCGCTCATAGACAAACATGCTTAGCACCGAGCGGATGAAATCGGAACCCACCCAGGTGTGCGGCATGTCCCCGATATACTTCGGGGTGTTCCGGTCGCTCCAGACAACCTCCGCCCAGTGATTCCATTCCGGAGGCCTTCGATCATGCATGAAGAACTCGAGTGCCTCTGCCACCCTCTCCTTTTGGCCGAGCCGGACAAAAGTGCCGATGACACGTGTCTCGTACGGGGTGTAATTGAGATATCCCTTCTTCTCGCGTTCGGCAAAAAATGCATAGTATTTGTCAAACGTGTTGTGGAGTTGCGGTTCCGGGATATTGCCCAGCTCTCCGACCGGGTCGACCGCGATTGTCGTGGAGGTCGCATCAAAATCGCCCAGTTCAGCGCATCCCGGGATATAGTCGATCTTCTTGTTTTCCATCGCAAGCCGGATCGATGCGTAGAGGTCTTTCCGGAAATCTTCCCGCTCTGCAGCAAACTCCGTTGCTTTCCTTTTCTCGCCGAGGAGTGCCGCAATGGTAGCAGCGTCTTTCAGGCCTCGCAATACAAAGAAGTCATCCCAGTAGGAATGCCGGGGGACGTCCCAGTAGCCCTCGTGGCTGATGGATTCGGGAACTAGGCCGTAGCACGCGCGCTGTTCAGCCGTTCCATTTCTGTAGGTATCGGTCTTGCGCTCCGCTCTGAGCAACTGGATATAGCGAACCGTCTTGGCCACGGCATCAAACTTCCCCCTGAGCCAGAGGGTATCCTTCGAGAAGAGGAAGTATTGGAGGACCGCGTAGATGAACTCCCCGTGACTGTCGTGCTCCGGAACCGCATCCGGCCCGCGAGTGTCAATCACGCATGGTATCTTGCCGTTGGGAAACTGCCCTTTTGCATACCAGTCGATGAATTCGCGGACTTCGTCCTTGTGGCCGGTTCGCAACATGGCAGAGCACGTGAGCGACCCATCACGAATCCAGGAGCGTTCGTAGCTTCGCGAACCCGGCTGAATGCCGGGTCCGTCCCGGTTGATCAGGATGTATGCGAGATTGGATTTGAGAGTGTTGATCACAGGTTGCGCACGGGGTGGGAGGACAATTTGAATTCTGTCGAGCGTGCTCTCCCAAAGTCTCCTTGTCTGCACAAGCATCATCTCATAATACGTTGCGGCTCCTTGCGGATCCATGTTTGGCGTCGGGCTCCCCCTCCACCCGTGGAAGGGAACGGCAAGGTACACGTCCCTGATCTCGCCGGCCATCATATCGAATTGGTACTCCAGCGCCGCGGAGGCATATCCGAAGTGGTCCCGGACATTCTGGTCAGGTGGGACTGTTCCACGCTCGAGGTATTCCGTGACATGCCCCCCGTCGAACTCCGCTGCCCCGAACCCGGTCGGCGGCGTCATGGGAATCACCGGGACGCCGTTGACCTGAACCAAACCGTGTTGGTTGATGATACTATCGACTCGAGATACTCCGCCCTCGATATTCAGGGCTTGCCACGGGGGGTTCACCTGGAATGGCCGTATCGCGATGAACAGCTTGACCTTCGACGCCCGGGATTTGCATTCCAATGAATACTTCAACCCGAGCAGCGAATTACCCGGGACACCGGCAGCCACACCCTGAACCGTGAGCGTCCAGTGGCCCTCGTACGACCATGTAACAGAAGGGATCGGCAGGTAGTCATTCAAGAGCGACGGTGTTGTGGTCACGTCGCTCCAGGTTACGAGTTTTCCGTCGATATACAGGAACGGTTCGAGAGAAAATTGCAGCTTGTCGACCTCGATCTGGCCCTGCTCGTTGATGAGGGCCTCTTTCGGGTCAGCATCGACACCCATGATCGTCCAATACGACTGGCGGTCCTGCAGGTACTTCGGAAAAAGGCCTGGTCTCGCATCGGCGGCAATCGCACGGAAGAAGCGGTTCGGAGAACTCGAGAATTCCGGTCCTTTGAACTCCACGCGACGGATCCCATACCCTTTGGCCCTGCTGCTCTTGTTCAGGGCGAGCTTAAGGAATCTTCCTTCTCCTTCCCTCGTCATTACATAGTCACGGCCACCGTTACCGTTGCTGACCGAATACGCCTTCGTCCATTCTTTCCCATCATCCGAAAAGAGCGCATCGTATGAGACAGCATAGTCAGTGGAGTCCCAGTCGATCACGAGCCCGCCGACCTCCTTCGGCCGGTGGAAGCTGGCAGTCACCCATTGATCGTCCCCTCCGCTTCCACTTCTCCAGTCCGTCATCACGGCCCCCGCCGCATCGATGCGCGGCAGGCTGCCCGTTGCCTGTGACGAGACTTCCACCTCCGCGCGTGCCGTCTGTCCCGCCCGGTCGTCAATCGGCTCGAAGCGGAAATTGTCGAAAAAGACCCTCCCCTTGCCCCCTGTCGCTACGGACACGACAAACTGGATCTTCCGCACCGAACGTATCTCTTCCCTGCGCGCAGGCCCCCAGGCGAACGAAAGATGACGTTTCTTGATCGATTGTCTGGTCCAGGTCTTCGGATATTCAACGCTCAGTTTCTTGATCCAGAAGACATTGTCCTGTTCATCCATAAGTTTGAACTCGAAATTATTGACCGGCGCATCCGCCCTCATATCAAAAGTAAACTGGTAGTTCAACGGGAGGTCAATCGAAAACTCCTTCTGCGCGATCACATATCCATAGACGCCGCTGAGGTCGAAATCCATCACCATCGCCCGGCCGGCTTTCCCCTCTCCGGACACAATGGCCAGCTTCGCCCCTTCAGACACGATCGGTGTCCAGCCGGCAAGCGTTTCAAAGTCATCCAGCAGAATCTGCTGAGGTCTTGCATCGAACGGCAGCAGAACGGTAAGCAGAACGATTGCGAAGACATACATCGGGCGATTCATGGAATCCTCTGCAGAGTTCAATATGAAAATACCACTCGAGCCGGAAGGGTCCGTACGATTGCGTCTCGGGGGTCAGCCCCGCGCCTGGCATCTCCCGCGATTGATTTCGGCGCTACTGGCAGCGGCGACCTGACCAGGATCTTCCCTTTCGGCATCGCGAGATCACCGGAGAGATAGACCGTTACCTGGTCCCCGGCCTTCTTCATCGAGTAATTCAGGCGGCCGTAATACGTCGGGAGCCCATGGACAATGACGCCCTCGGGGTCATCCAGCCAAGCCCCGGGGATGCCGGCGCCGACAACCAGAGTCTCGTCGGTCTCGCGTTCGTAGACGAGCATGCTGCGCACGGAACGGATGAAATCTGAAGCCGCCCATGAATGGGGCATGTCGCCGATGGACCTGGGCGCCGACGGATCTTTCCACACCACTTCCGCCCAATGGTTCCACGCCTGGGGCCGCCGGTCACGCATGAGGTACTCGAGGATGTCCAGCGCCCGCTCCTTCCGGTCCAGAAAAACGTAGGCCCCGATGAACCGGGCCTCGTACGGCAAATAGGCGTCCCAGGCAACTCTGTTGTTCTTTCGTTCAAGAAACATGCGGTACGATTCGTCGAACGTATATGTCAGTTCTGGCTGGGGAATGTTGCCGAGCTCGTCGCAGGGGGAAATGCCGATGGTCGTGGAGAGGCCGCTGAAGTCGCCAAGCTCGACACATCCGGGGATGAATTTGATATCTTTCATCCGGATCGTCCGGCGCATAGAGCTATAGAAATCTTTCCGGAAGTCATCCCGCTCGGCCGCAAACTCGCGTGCCGTCTCCATCTCGCCCAGGATTTCCGCCATGGCCGCAGCGTCTTTCAGCCCGCGCATGACAAAGAAATCGTCCCAGTAAGAATGCATCGGCTTCGGACAGTACCCTTCGTGACTGATGGACTCCGGAACAAGACCATAGCAGGCACGCTGCTCCGGGGTCCCAGTCCGATACAGATCCGTCTTGCGCTGTGCGCGGAGCGATTGCAGGTACCGGACCGTCTTCACCACGTTGTCCCACTTCCCCCTGAGCCAGGTCGTGTCGTGAGTGAAGTGGAAATACTGCGCGATGGCATAAATAAACTGGCCGTGACTGTCGTTCTCAGGTGTCGGTTCCGGCCCGCGAGATTCAACGATGCAGGGAATCTTCCCGTCCGGATACTGGTAGCCGGCATACCAGTCAAGATACTTGCGAACCTCATCGACGAGCCCCATCTGCACCAGGGCAGCCGACGTCAGGGCGCCATCCCGAATCCAGGAGCGCTCATAGCTGCGCGAGCCCGGCTGGGTGCCCGGACCGTCGGCGTTGATGAGGATATACGCAAGGTTGGATCTGATGGTATTCGCGATCGGAGGGGCCGATGGGGGGAGCACCATACTGACAGAGTTCAGCTTTGATTCCCAAAACCGCACCGCTTCAGCGTAAGCCCGGTTGTAGAGAGCTGACGCATTGTGATCGTCCAGGTTTGGGCGAATCCCTGCAGCATCGCCATGGAACGGAACAGCCACAACGACCTCTCTGGTTTCGCCACCGCGCAGATCAACATCGTATTCGAGCGCTGCAGAGGCATACCCGAAATGATCCCGAACCGCCTTCGAAGGTGGAACCTTCCCCCGCCTCATATACTCCGTCACGTGACCCTGGTCGAACTCGGCGACGCCGCAAGAGGTCGGCCGGGTTACCGGGATGATCTCCTTCCGGTTCGCCATCAGGGTACTGTCGTACCGGATGCTGTCCACTCGCGCCGCGCCGCCGATAATCGTGAATGTCTGCCACGGAGGATTCACCTGGAAGGGACGGACAGCCACAAAAAGCTTTCCTCGGATGGCATGCGTCGTGATATTCTCAACAGTATAGCGGGTGAGGAGCACACTCCTGCCGGCCGGTCCTTCGGCAAGGGCCTGCACGGTCAGCCGGGCCTCTCCACGGTAGTCCCAGCGGACGCTGGGTATCGGGAGGTACTCCTTCTCAAGAGATTGGGTAATCGTCGCATCTCCCCAGGTTATCAGCCGGTCATTCAGGTAGAGGAAGGGTTCAAGCGAGAAACAGAGCTTGTCGGTCTCTATCATTCCCTGTTCGTTGATGAGCGCCTCTTTTGTGTCGGCGGCAGCGCCCACTACGGTCCAGTAGGATTGCTGTTGCCGGAGATACTTCGGGTAGAAGCCCGCCGGCGAATCGGCGGCAAGGGCCGCAAAGAAATCGTTGACGGAAAAGGCGAATTCCGGGCCTCTGATTTCGAGTCGCTGTATGCCATAGCCTTTCCCGCGACTGCTCTTCTTCAGATCCACCTTCACCTGTTTCGCTTCCCCGTCTTTCAGGAAAACGTAACTCCGCAAATGGCTCCCGTTGGTAACGCTGTACGTCTTCGTCCAGCTCGTGCCGTTGTCCGAGAGTAACACGTCATACGCCGTGGCATAGTCGGTGCTGTCCCAGTCGATGACCAACCCGCCAAGGACTTTCCTCGCGGGGAAATTCACCGTTAGCCATTCGTGCTCGTTTTTCCCAGAGCTTCGCCAGTCAGCCACAGTATTCCCGTCGATACCCACGTGCGGTTCCCCGTCTTTAGCAGACGAGGAAATATCAATCCGGGGAACCCCCGCACTTCCCTCTTCGATGGGTTCAATGGTCAGGTTATCAATCCACACCTTCCCCTTCCCCCCCTCTACAACATCGATCATCAGCATGATGCGGTCGAGCAGATGGAGTTCACCCCCGCCGGAAGGCCCCCACCCGTAGGGCATCTGATGCTTCTTCACCGTCATCTTCGTCCACCGTCGGGGGAATTCGAAGTTGGTTCTGTTCACGGTCCAGACGTTGTCTACAGAATCCATCAGCCGGATGACGAAATTGTTTATTGGCGCTTCGCCCCGCACGTCGAAGGAGATCTGATAGTTCCTGGGGAGTGCGATGCCGAATTTCTTTTCTGCTGATGCAGAGCCCATATATCCAAGGAAGGAGAACTCCATCAGCATCCCTTTTCCGGATTTCCCTTCACCAACCTCGAGGGTCATCTTTGAGGCATCGCCATGACTGGTCACCGCCTTCCAGCCCGAGAGGCTTTCAAAGTTGTCAAGCAACCTGGGCTGCGAAAGGGCGAAGAAAGACGCGTGGCAGGTCAAGAGGAATGCGGCGAAGAGAGCGACCGGGATCCGGCGAATCCCTGAATGATCCGACATCATGTCGTGTGCTTCTCCAACGATGAAAGCAGAGTCCTATTTTCCATCCAGCCATCCACCGGAAAATCCGGCCCGTTTCAGCCCCCGGATGATATACGGGTTACGCTTCATGACGTTCCACACCAGACCGCTCCGGAGATTCTCGATCATAATTGCGATCGGCCCCTGGTCGATGCCGAGATAATCGCGGTCAATCCACCCGGCCGGTCCTGTCGAAGGCGTAACAAACGATGGGTTGAACGCATCCGGGAAACCATACTCCTTCCAGAGAAATCCTCCGTTCCACGTGCGCATGGCCTTCAGGGCAGGCGTACAGATCTCAGGAGCGAACGCTACCGATCCTCCGGCAGCCGTCGGGGCAATCGTCCCGTCATCGCTTACCCAGTCGAGGGAGGCGCCGCGCGCACTATACGCCATAAATCGTCGTGCTCTACCATCCACATCGATCGCCGTGTCCCCCGGCCCGTCGCATGCCGTAAGTCCCCAGATCGAATCGGTGTAACCCCGCCAGTGTCCGGGGTTTTCGATCGCATACACGCGGTGCGAGAAAGTGGCCCGGCGTGAATTCTCGAAGTAGTCGATCCCGCGCCGACGAAGGTAGTTGTCCTGAATGCCGCGGAAATCAATCCAGCAGTGAGAGTACTGATGGCCGAACAGCGGCCCGAAACTGACAAACTCTTCCCCCTGATACATCCCCCAAACGTACGTGGAGGTCCAGAAGTCCCAGCAGCGCTCCGGAACCGGGTGTGTAGGGGAACCGAGCGCAAGGAGATAGAGAATCATCGCCTCGTTGTACCCGTGCCACCCCTCCGACGCGAGTCCTTCCTCCGGTCTCCAGGCCATTGCCACACCCCCGGACTTTGTCAGGGTCCAGGTCCAGTCGACCCTTCTGTACAGGGAATCGGCGATGGCCCGTACACTCTGTTCAGCCGGATCCGGCCGATCGAAATACGATTGGCAGAAGAGGACGCCTGCAAGCAGCAGTCCGGTATCAATGGTGGAGAGCTCGCTGTTCCAGGTCCGCGTCCCATCCCGTATGTCAAGAAAATGGTAGAAGAAACCGCGGTAGCCGCCGGCCCCGGATCGTCCATCGTGCTGAGGGAGGTTGAAGAGGAAACGGAGGGTTGTCTCTGTTCGGCGCACGGCATCTTCACGCGTGATGATCCCGCGCTCGGCGGCGATGGGGTACATGGTCAAGCCAAACCCGATCGCCGCGACGCTCGATGCGGACGGTGTGGGATAACGGTCGGGCGTGAGGCCGGTCGCAGTACTCGTCGTTTCGAGGAAGAACTGAATCGTCTTCCGCTGGAGCGTGTCCAGGAAGGGATCCCATGACATCTGCAACCAGGGGTGCCTGTTGCTTTCCTGGACGTCACCGCAACCCGCGCCAGCAACAAGCAGTGCGCACGCGAGAGAGAGCACCGGGAGGTTCATGGGATCCTATTTCAACACGATGAACGTTCTCGTCTGACGGAAGGGGCCGGACTGCATCTCGTAATAGTACGTTCCGGATGACAACCTTCCAGCATCGAAGACCACGGCATAAGACCCGCCGGGCTTCTCCTCATTGACCAGAGTCCCAACCTGACGGCCCAAGAGGTCAAAAACACGAAGCGTGACAGCCCGCCGCGTGCCGGCAGGAAGCGTGAAGGCAATCGTGGTCGTCGGATTGAAAGGATTGGGATAGTTCTGCTGAAGGCTGTAGCCCGACGGGAGCGCCTGATCCGCTACGCCTGTCACCGCCTGGAACCCTGCTGCCTGGAGCCCGCGCTGCACATCCGGATTCTTCATGAAGCGGTTCCAGACTCTCTGGTTCAGGTAGTTTTCGATCATGATGATGATCGGACCCTGATCGATCCCAATGATATCGGAATCCCACCAGTTCACATTCAGATTGAAAGCATCACGGAAGCCATACTTGATCCAGAGCTGACTGCGATAATTGTTCCACATGTTGCGTATCACCGGGATCACCGCTTCGGGAGCAAAGGGAAGAGAACTGATCGGCGCCGTCGGGGTGATCGTGCCATCGTCATTCTCGGCCGGCGGTGCACCCCGCGCGCGGTATCCTGTCGGCGTGTCGCTTGCCGTTATCCCCCAGAGAGAATCGCTGTATCCTATCTGGCCAAGCGGATTGGCGACGGAGTATGCCTTCTGGGCGAGCGTCGCCCGCCGGGAGTTCTCGAAGTAGGTGATCCCCTGGGCCCGCATGTACTCGTCACTCATGAACCGGCAGTCGATCCAGCATTGGGAGTACTGGTGCCCGAAAAGGGGAGCGAAGCCGACGTGGTAGTACCCGTAGTAATTCACCCACTGGTACCCCCTTGTCCAATAGGTCCACCCGTCCGGACCCACAGGATACGTCGGTGAACCCATCGCAAGGATGTACATGATGGACGCTTCGTTGTAGCCCACCCACTGGCCGAATCCCTGAAATCCGGTGCCTGGCTTCCATCCCATCAGAATGCCGGAATTGAAGTTCCGCATCAGGTCCCAGTTCATCCGGGCATAGATGGAATCGGCGTAAGCCCTGATCGCGGTCTCCATGGAATCCGTGCCGCCGAAATACTGCTTTGCATCGATGATGCCAGCAAGCAGCAATCCGGTATCGATAGTTGAGAGTTCGCTATCCCACGTCCTTGTTGCGGTGCTCATCTCCAGGAAATGGTAGAACAGGCCATAGTTGCCGATGCAACCCGCCCCGTTCCCTTGCGGTCCCCGCCAAAAGGTCTGAAGCGTTCGCACGACCCGATCGCGTGCGGCGGGGCGAGAGACCCAGCCGTGGTCGACCCCGATACAGATGGCGCTCAGGCCGAATCCGACCGAAGCGATGCTGGCAGGAGATCCGGATGTGCTCCGGTCCTTGATAAGCCCGTTCGAGGGATTGGCTTCGTTCCAGAAGAAGTTGAACGCCGCATGCTGGATTGTGTCAAGCAGCGCCGCGGTAGATATCTGGCCCCGGGCATTTGCACTGATGAGGAGAGCAAGAACAACGCACGACAATTTTTGACGCATCGGAAAGTACCTTTTCGAAGAAGCAATCACCGGGAGGCGGTCTCCGGCAACTACAATGAGGATTCCGTCTTACCGAGCACCACGACGACTTCATGAGCCGTTCCTGGCTGGAAGAGGGGGAGAGTGGTCTGGCGTGGTCCCATCGACGCGCTAAGGGCTTTCCCGTCCACCCAGACCTTCTTCACGCCGCACTCTACGCGTTCCGGGTTCCTGACTTCGATGCTGTAGGCACTACCCCGGAACATACGTTTCACCCTGTATCCCCTCCATGAGGACGGGATACAGGGATCAACGAGCAAACCATCGACAGAGGGGCGAACGCCGAGGATCCATTCCAGGCCGACCTTGAAGAGCCATGCCGCCGATCCGCTGTACCAGGTCCATCCTCCCCGGCCGAAGTACGCGGAATCCGGTCCCTCGATATTGCCCGGAGTGACATACGGCTCGGCGCAATAGACATCCGGCTTTCTGCCGCGATGAATGGGGTTAAGCTTGCTATAGAGGCGATGTGCGCTGCCACCCCGGCCGAGCATTGCGGCGGCGATCACTGCCCAGGTCGCAGCGTGCGTGTATACACCGCCGTTCTCTCTCATTCCGGGGCTGTAGCGTGTCAAATACCCGATGTATTTGTCGGGTGTTGTATACGCCGGGTAGAGAAGCAACGGTCCGATCTCACATTCCAGCTTATTCTCGACGACTTCGAACACATCGTGCGAACGGTTGCGGTCGGCCACATCCCCGATGATGGCCCAGGTCTGCGGATTGAGCCAGACGCTTCCCTCCGCGTTTTCCCTGCTCCCGATCTTCTCCCCCGAATCCTTTGTCGCGCCGTAGTAGTACTCGCCATCCCACGCCAGAGTATTGAGCTTCTCGCGAAGAGAGTGAGCGCGTGTGAGGTACCGCTCTGACCGCTCAACATCATGACGCCTGCGCGTCACAACGGCGAAGTCATGCAAAATGCGGTGGATGAAATGCCCGAGCCAGACCGACTCGCCTTTCATATCAAGCCCGACAGCGCTCAACCCGTCATTCCAGTCTCCCGCACCGATCAGGGGAAGGCCGCGTTCGCTAAAGCGGCCAAGCGCCTTGTCGATTGCCCGTGTACAGTGTTCATACAGCGGCGCGGGATGCGCATCGTCAAGGTATGGCTCCGTCAGGTCGAGAATCGGGAAGTCCGCGGTCTCCTGCAAATAGGAGTTCACAACGTACGGAAGCCACAGAAGGTTATCCGAAATGTCATTTCGAAGCCCGATTTCCGACATCGGATGCCACCAGTGGTATACCGTACCGTCGGAGAACTGGTGACGGGCATGCAGGAGCAGCTGCTGTTTCGTCCGTGCTGGCTCGATCGGGAGCCAGAGCTGACTGTCCTGCAGCTGGTCGCGGAAGCCGAATGCTCCGCCAGTCTGATAGTACGCCGTCCTCCCCCAGATGCGTCCTGAGATCGCCTGATATTTCAACCAGATGTTCTCCATCAGATCCATGGCACGGTCGGGCGTGGCAATCCACACAGTATCAAGCATCGCCGCCCAACGTTCCGACACTTTGCTGAGCGCTGCCTTCACAGAGGCGGTGGAGCGGTAGCGAGCCGCCAGTTCCACCGCGTGTGCCCGGGAGTCGGCACAACCAAGCGTGTAGATGACGGCCGTTTCCTCTCCTGGTTTGAGTCGGATTTCGTTCCGAAGGCTCGCACAAGGGTCCAGCCAGTTCCCCTTCCGCTTCGCGAGCACCTTGCTGGCGATAGAGGCCGGCTTCGCCTGGTTGCCGTACATGCCAAGAAACGATTCCTTGTCGGTGTCGTATGAGGCCGGTCTCACGCTCGCCGCGTGAAAAGCGACAAAGGGCCAATCCGTATTCCAGTGTCCCCGTTCCGTGGGCACCTCCCATAACCGCTTTTTCGCAAAGATCGCTCGAGCATTCGGGTCATAGTCCGTCTCAACAAACGACTTGTGGAACTCGCGATGCCAGTCCGGGGCCTGGCCCAGCCCCCACTCGAAATAGGTCGTCAGACTGAGCATCCGCGTCTTCCGCGATCGATTTTTTACGGTAATCTGCCAGACCTCCATCGGCTCGTCATTGGGCACGAACATCAGGAGTTCCGTCTCGATCCCGTAGTTCCTCGATTCGATGACGGTATATCCGATTCCGTGACGGCACCGGTAGGCCTCTGGCTCCGCGCAGACCGGCTTCCATCCAGCCGACCAGACATTTCCCTTTTCGTCGCGCAGATAGAGGTACTTTCCCCACTCGTCCTTGATCAGGTCCTGATCCCAGCGCGTCAGGCGGTTGAGCTGTGCATGGGTTCGCCAGCTATAACCGCTGCCCGTCTGCGAAACCGTCATGCCGTAATCGCCGTTGCTGATGACGTTGATCCAGGGACGCGGTGTCCTCGGCGTCGTGATGATGTATTCTTTCCCATCATCGGCGAAGTGGCCATATTTCGTGGAAAACTTCTTCATCGACCCGGTTGATCCGCTCAGAAAGAGATGCCGAGCGTGAAACGTTGCGTCTTTTCGAGGCGTCCCTGATCTGCCCAGCCGTAATCCACATCCAGGGTGAAGCCTTCTGTCCTGTAATGCACGCCCGCCCCGAGGGTCAGACCCACTTCGGAATCCTTCAGGAAGAGATTCTGGTATCCGCCCCGCAGTCTGAATGTGTCGAAAAACGTCCATTCCCCTCCGGCGCTGATGCTTTCGGTGTTGTCGCTCGGATGGAACGCGTCCACCGCCAGCAGGAGCTTGTTGTTCTCGTCGATCGCCACCGGCAGGCCCAGACCCACACGAAAGAGGATGGGGAGGGGAAAATCATTCGTGAACAACTCTGCCGGCAGTGAGCTGTTGTCGCCGAACTTCTTCGGATCGTGGTCATACTGGATGCGCAGGTCGCGACCGTCATACTTTGCGCGGGATCCGAAGTTCGAAATGCTCGCGCCAATGCGGAGCCCGTCGAGTGAGATTTGATAGACAGTCCCGATGTTCAGCGCGAACGCGCTCATGGAGCTATGCCAGATCGTCTCCTGGAGGTAGGAAACCTGGACGCCAACAGAGAAGCGATCGGAGACCCGACGTCCGTAGCCGAGTCCAAAAGCAAGGTCCGTCGCAGTATACCGCTCGCCTGTGCCGAGAGGTTGTTCCACGGTCCGCACGTCGATCTCGCCTGAATTGAGCGCGGTGACGCTGGCGTAAAGATTCCCCAGGTCGCCCAAGGCCAGTGACGCACCGAGATAGTCGTAGGTGATATCGGCAATCCAGAGACTATGCGTGAACTGCACGCCGTTTCCGGCGAAGTAGCCGATGGCGGCGGGATTGTAATACGCCGCCTGGATGTCCCCGTACATGGTCGAGCCGGCATTCCCCATTCCGGTAATGCGTGCGCTCGGTTCGATCAGCAGGAACTGACCGACGGTGGTTCCCGTTTTCGATTGTGCCAGCACTGAGCTTGTGCCCATCACCAGCATTATGATCGCGAACAGCATCCGTTTCGTCATAAGCCGCCTCGCTTACTTAATAATGGCGAATTTGCCGACGTGCGTCCCGGCGGTGCCGCCTTCAACATGGTAGACGTACAAACCCGGCGCAACGTCAAGGTTGTCTTTCGTACGCATGTTCCAGGTGACGGACCCATCGGTCGAGCCATCCTGGTAGAGCGTCTGCACCAGTTCGCCACGCACGGTGAAGATGCGGATGGTACAGCCCCTCGCAAGGTTGCGGAATTCCATGCGGCGCTCCCCCCTCCCCTGCACGCCAAACGGATTGGGCTCGAAACTGGCCGCCCCGACATACGGGTTCGGCACCACATACGGCGCGCTCCCCGAAGTCTGCGCCGCTTTATCCGCAGCGACCACCTCCGCCTTCGTTCTGAAAACGAATACGTCGCCGGCACTGAAAGGCCTGTTCAGCTTCAACTCAAACACATCGCCGCGTGTCGGATTGATCGTCGACGCGTTGTCTACCTTCATCTGGACGGTCCAGGTGATGCGCTTGGAGGTCGGGATGCTGGAGGGTCCCGTCAATATCTGAATGGACTCGTGGCTCCCACCCTCGACATGGCTCAGAGTCTGATCGCCATCAAGATCAAGGAAGAGGAAGGGAAGCTTCTTCTCCCCTGCCGCCGTGTGCGCAATCACGGTAAACTTGACAGGGACTGCGTCATAGACAGGAAAATTCAGCACTGAGGTGTCGATGACTGTGTCCGAGAACCTGATGCTGATATTCAGCGGAAAACCATCCCGCCTGTAATTCATCGGCAGGGAAGCAATCTTGTATTGAACATCCAGTTTTGCATTTGTCGCGCTTCCTTGTGCAAACCCCGTTGCAGTATCGATCGCGGCAGTCTCGGGCGTGGAAATGATGGGCAGAACTCCCGAGCCTACCTGACCGCTGGGCGACCCGTCGAAAACATCTCCGGAAGCGAAAAGCACCGCACCTGTTGTGCTGTCCGTCAGAGTATATGAAGCCGCATGAACGCTGTCAGGATCGCTATTGAACGTTATCTTGAAAAGATGATTGTCGGGGACTTCCGAAGAATGGACCATTTTCACATTGACTGTACCGGCACCATCACCGGCCACCCGTGTCGCAGATGAGACTTCTGCCGGTGTATAGCCAAGCACTTTCGGGTTCGGTCGAACCGACACGACGTTTTTCGGGAGAATGGTACCGCCGCGGAGCGTTCGTGATACGGCAATAGCGTTCTCCGACGGATAGTAAGTGAATTTCGTGGTACCCCTGGCGAGAACCGGCCCGAAGTCGTACGAGCAGACTGCGTAGAAATACTCCTGGCCGTTCGTCACGCTTGTGTCGCGCCAGGAGTGCGTCAATCCAGTCTCGCTGCCAAGATAATAGGCCACTCCTTCGACGTTCAGGTCCGTGAACCCGCTTCGTCCGTCTTTCAGGTCGAATTGCGCGACGGGTCTGCCGTTTCCGATGGTGGTTGTCCCCCGGGCGGTGAGGATGACTTTGGGGTCAAGAAAATCCGGATCGGTCGAGCGGTAGATGCGATAGCCTTCAAACGCGTTGTAGCCGACGATGGGATTGGTCGCGTGTTCGGCGATGTCATCCCAGGTCAGCTGCACGTAGTGATCCCCCGCCTCAGCTTTCACTGTTGGTGCCGGGGGCGGCGTGGAGAACTGGTAGTTTGCATTATAGATCGCCTGAACGACGGAGACCGTTCTACGCAGTTCGCCGAGATCGGCTCCAAACGCGAGCGCGAGACTGAATCTCTCTCTGGTCTGCGACTTGAGTGTAAAGGGCCCCGACGCAAAGACGAATCCGATGTTGTAGTTTGCTGCGACCGCGTTGTCAAATCGATCGGCAACGACCGGCGAAGAGAACTTTTCGTACAGGCGCTGCGGCCAGCGTTGGGGATCTGTAAAAAATACGATACCATCAACTTCCGTAGAGGGATTCCCCTTTCCAGCGGCAATCCGGTTCATCTTGAAGCCGGTCAGGCCTATCTGGTCAGATTCATCGCTGTCCGTCTTGTCAAAATTCGGTTCCCCGGATGTCGGAATGCCGTCCCCTTCTCCAATGTCATGAGTATTGGGAAGACCATCTGCGCCGACGTCGTCATATTCGGCGGTCCAGTTCATGTTCTCGTCGCCGGTCCACCAACGGCCGGCTTTGAACGCCGGACGGTCTTCCATCTTCCCGTAATACGCTTCAAACTTTGTCATATTGTAGTGGGAGCGGGCGTACGCACTGATCGCGCTACCACCGACGAGCAGCTCGCCGGGACCGTTGGATCGCGATTCGTCGGTAATTCCGTCATCGTCATTATCGAGGCCGTCATAGGGCTTGCCAGGCGTCTCAAGGTAGGCATAGCCGAGGTAGCCCGTGGTGGCGCAGTTCGTTCCGATCCCGACCCCGTGGCCGTACAGATCCCATGTGTACACGAGGTTCAATCCTGCGTACGAACGATCCCAGAAAGCATTGTCGTTTTCAGACTCTGCGATTCCGTCACACGAGATCGACTC
>DAIUKN010000007.1:0-17828 GCA_036848195.1 Bacteroidota bacterium | reverse complement strand
TGGGCTGATCGCCAATGATCGGCGGGACTACGAACGGTCTTCCATTCTCTTCAGCCAGGCCATCCAGCGAAATCCACGGGACTATCTGAGCTATTTCCATCTCGGCTCTGCACTGACAAACCTGGGAAGGGGGGACTCGGCCAGGGTCTTTCTCTCCACATGTCTCACACTCAATCGCGACTATACTCCGGCGACTCTCTTACTCGCATCACTGTACTATAGAAAGCAGGAGTATGATGACGCCCTCCGGTTGTACACCCTTGCAAGCCGGCAGCGACCTGAAAACGCCGATGTTTGGTACAAGACGGGGCTCTGCCTTGAGAAACTGGGCAATCACCAGGGTTCTGTGAAGGCCTTTCGGACCGCGACGGTACTGGATTCCCTCAGTGAGTATGCCTTCGCTCACCTTGGCCAGGCATATTTCCAGCTGGGCTGGTTCGATTCTGCTGTCGTTGCCTACAGGCGGGCGGCCGACATCGACGATGAAAACCCGATCTTCTTCCTGAACCTGGCGCTTGCCTGGGAGCGGCTGGACTCGACGCGCCACGCAGTGGATGCGTTTCATCACTCAATTGCCGCCTCTCACCCGGAAAAAATCGGCCGGGTCTATGGCCAGCTCGGCGCACTGTACTACAACACGAAGAAGTTCCGGGATGCACGCGACGCATACCGGAAAGCCCTTCAGTCCGACCCGTCAGACGCAGATGCGCGCTTCTATTTTGCAGTCGCATGTGACAGGCTGCGTGACTCCCGGTCCGCCCTTGCGGCTTACAAAGCGTTCCTGACGATCGCGGGGGAGGATCCAGCGCGGAAAAAAGAGATCGGACGCGCACGGAAGCGCGTCCAGGCGCTGCAACTATCGCGGTAGGAAACCACTGGTGCGGGGAACGAAGAGACGACCGTAGACTACCAGCGGCGGGGCCAACCGCGCATGACTGCTCCCCCGGGGCAGTGGGTCATGCTTCTCCCTAAACCTTTGGGAGGGGATGCTTCTCGAGAATGTAGTCGAACCAGCGGTTGGTGATCTTTTCCATCAGACTGTTGGATTTCAGCCGGGCATTCAGGTTGGTGAAGTCCACCTCGTCCATATGCTGGTCCTGGTTGAAGCAGGTAAAGACAAATTCCTCTTTGCCGGTCTTGGGGTCGACATGCCGCTGCAGGCACTGTGCACAGACTGCTTTCAACATGCACTGCATCGGAGAATTGATCGAAGCGATGCCGACGTGTTCTTCGTTCAGGTAAGGTTTCAGCACATCGTGCCGCGCCTTTGTCACGGCGGCCATCATCCGGTCCGACCCAATGGCGATGATCCGCCGGGCGTCACTGAGGGGCACCGGCACGTCGCCCAGCTCGCCACGGCCATAGGCAAGAATCGCCTGAACGATGTTGCCGACGAAGCTCTTGTCCTGGGGCCTGATTGCCGGTATCGGCTCGCCGGCATCCACGCTGTACACCACAACGTCCGTAGAAGCCTCAATCTCTTCTCTCTTGAAGAAATCCTCCCGCTTCTTGTACCCGGCAAAGTAGATCACCGTGTTGTTCCGTTGCTTGAATGCCCTCGCGATCGAGAACAATACCGCATTACCAAGCCCGCCACCAAGCAGGAGCGCCGTCCCGTTTTCAGTGATCTCCGTCGGCGACCCGGTCGGTCCCATCACAACCACCCGCTGCCCCGGCTTGAGCAGCGCGCACATACGCGAGCTCGCACCGACCTCCAGTGTAATCAATCCAATGTCCCCTTTCTCCTTGTCAACCCACGCGCCGGTCAGGGCAACACCCTCCATCATGACCAGGGTATTCTCTATACGGGGAGAATCGACTTCATAGTTCTGCAGGCGGTAAAACTGTCCGGGATGAAACTCTCGCGCCGCTTTGGGGGCATGGACGATGATCTCGGTGATCGTCGGCGTCAGGCGGTTCACGACCACCACATGCGGCCGCAAATCACGTTCAAGAACCCCAACGAAATCAGGCCAGGCTGAGGAGGGGACACCACCTGAAGCCGCGCGGACCTCGGCGAGCCGGCGTTCGAGGTGCGGCAGCACGGATTGAAATCCGTGTTTTGCAGAGGCCATCGCCTTCACGACATTTCCGGCATAGTCCGGGTGATTGTCTCCATAGAACGTGACATACCGTCCTCCTCTTTCGTAGGAAGTGAAGAATCCAATCTGATCTTTGCCCGGCTTCGCGAGGGCCTTTTCGCCGTCTCCCTCCAACGCGAAGGGCTCGAAGAACTCGTCACGATCGTCCAGGACGAACGTCCCCCGATGCTCACGTTCGTACATGACATTGGGCACGGTGCCTGCCGCCACCATCACCGTTACAGCGGGAATCACAAACGATTGCCCGGTGCTTTTCCATTTTCCACCCACCGTTTCTTGCCGCTCAAAGACTATCTCCTTGACCGCGCCGAATTCATCGGCAACAGCTTCCAGCGGATTCATCTTCTCCACGAAGGATATCCCCTCTTCGAGGCTCTTGATGATCTCCTCGTGGTTGAGCCGGTACGCCGGCGAATCGATCATGGATTTCCGGTAGTAGATATGGACCCCGCCCCATGTTCTGATCAGCGTAATGAAATCCGGCGCCTCGCCGGCTGCGGCAGCGCGTCGCCGCTCCGCATCAACGGCTTCAGCGTGTTGCAGAAATGTTGCGAGAATCGGCAGTTCCTCCCGGTCGAACATCTTCTCCACCTCTCCCTTGCCGTACCGGTCAACGAGGATGTCGTACCGCTTCTTGATCTTTGTGACCTGAACCGGGTAATAGGCCATCAATTCGGTGGCGGTATCGATGGCGGTGAGGCCTCAGCCAATCACCACTGCCGGAAGCTGAATCTGCAGGTTCGCCATTGAGTCCAGCTTTCCCGCCCCGGTCAACTGCAGTGCCATAAGGAAATCGCTTGCCTTCCTGATGCCTCGAATCAAGTTATGCTTCATCGAGACGAACGTCGGCTTCCCCGCACCGGTCGCAAAGCAGACATGATCGAATCCATATTCCCATGCGTCTTCGACGGTGATCGTACCCCCGAAACGGACACCGTCGAATACCCTGAACTGCGCCCGCCGGAGGAGCGTCAGCGCAATGACCGTCAGGAAGTTCTTATCCCAGCGGACCGTGATGCCGTATTCCGAGACGCCCCCGAATCCCATCAAGACACGGTCGCTCAATTTCCTGTAGACGGCCGAAAAATCTTTCAGCGGCTCGAACGGCGAATTCCCGTCGCCCACCAGTTCCGACGGCAAAGGCTCGATCTTCAAGCCGTCGATCCCGACGACGCCGAAGCCTTCATTCAGAAAGTAGTGAGCGAGCGTGTACCCGGCAGGACCTAGACCCACAATAAGTATGTTCATCCCGTTGTACGGCAGGACATGCGGTCGACGGATATTGAGGGGGTTCCACCGGGTCAGAAGCGAGTAGATCTCAAATCCCCATGGAAGTTCAAGAACATCCATAAGAATGCGTGTTTCAATCTGCGGGATGTTTACCGGATCCTGTTTCTGATAGATGCATGCCTTCATACAGTCGTTGCAGATCCGGTGGCCCGTCCCCGGAAGCAACGGGTTGTCAATCATAATCAAGGCGAGAGCACCGAGGGAATCTCCCCGCTTCTTCAGAACATGAGATTCGGAGATCCTCTGGTCCAGCGGACAACCCTTCAGCGTGAAACCCAAAAAATTCTTCCGGTACCCGGCTCCCTCGGGAAACCCTTTGCGGCAGGAATCCTTGTCGCGCTCATGACAGAAAATGCAGTAGTCGACCTCACCCATGACTTCCCGACTTGTGTATCGCGGATCGGTCAGATCGAAACCCTCCCGGCGCCGATAGTGATCCTCATGGCCGATATTGAAATCGGGAACAGGATCCTGCAGGGTCTTCACCTCTACGAGGTGCTGGTAGTCCAGCTTCCCGGGCAAGCGGAACGTGACCCAATCACGGGTTTCCGGAGTAGGGCAGTAATACTGCCGGGCGGTCCATTGCTCGAACACCCCAACGACGGAGGAGAGGAAGGATCGCAGCGATCGTTCATCATTGCTGGTCGGGAGCAGATGTCCCAGCGCGCTTGCATCCTGCAACTTCGCGCGCAGCGCCTCTACGTATCGCTCCGATGCCTCCGGGAGTCTTTCCTTGGTGAACCTTTCGTGCTCGAGCAGCTCGGTCACACATGCCGCGGTCTCGAGTTCAAGATCATCGTGAAAAACATGAGGGAATGCAGCTCTCATGGCGCGAACCTGGAGATCGAGCAGCGTGGAATCCAGTTCTGCGGCCTGGGCACGGGTGTACTTTTTGACAACCCTGCGCTGGAAGAACTCCTTCTTGAATGCAGAAATGATCTGTTCACGGTCAGCCAATATCTGCAATGCCCGGAATTCGTTCTCGACGCCAAAAAGCCCGGCTACGAATCGGCTCAGATGGGGGCCCATTGCCAGGAGAATTGACGATACGTCACCTTCCCCATACCCCTGACCCTGGGCCTCCTTGAATGCCTGGAATCGGTCGGCCAGCGGAGCGTCCTGCCTCCGAATATCCCTATAGAAAAGATCCGTAAGCTGTGCAAGTCTGACGGGATTGTACAGATCGTCAAAAGTCCAGCCGGGAAAGTGAAGATTCATGCAGGCTCCAGGAAGTCTACTCGCCAAGATACACGAGTCAGGAGGAACTTACAACCCACGCCGTTGAGGGTCGGGTAGGAAGGCCCATCCCGGAATTTGGGAATCCAACTTCGCCGCATTTGCCGAAAATGGGAAGGCACAACGAGAATTTGTGCAAATATCTGTCAATTTGAATGGTTATTGGTGGCACGAAATCTGCTAATTATGGCTTACAGATTTATCCCCACCAATCCCCAGGAGGCTAGGAAACCTGGATGGCCGAAGCTTCAATCCTTTTTAGTATTGGCGAAGCCGCTGATCTGCTGGGCGTCTCTATTCCGACATTGAGAATGTACGAACGCGAAGGGCTTATCCTCCCCCTGCGCAAAGCCTCAAGGCATCGCCTTTTCTCCGAAGCGGACCTCGAGCGGATCCGTTGCCTTCGTGAGACGATCAACGAGAAGAAGGTCAGCATTGCGGGGATCAAGCGTCTCCTTGCATTGATTCCCTGCTGGAATATCAAGAATTGTCCATCGGACGAGCGCAATATCTGCCCCGCATTTCTCAACCACGAAACACCCTGCTGGACCGTCGCGACAAAGTCCTGCAGATGTAGCAGCATGGAGTGCCGCCTCTGTCCCGTCTATCGAGATGTGGCGAACTGTGACGAGCTCAAGCATACCATCATCCACGCCACCATTGCTGGCGATCCCTACGCGCGAACGCACTGAGTCCGGGGAGATTCCAGAAGATCGCCGGTCTGGCCGTCGGCATCGCAACAGAACGTATTGGCATGCAGTGGGCCCCTGGCCGCGCCACCGGGCCTCCTTCATCGATCGGACGCCAAGAATGTAACCCCGTGAGATCCGGTTCTGGAAGAGCGGAACGATCATACACATGCGCGACAGGAGCTCTGGTCTTCTCGCCCTCGCCGGATCTCGATCGCCTTGGCGGCCCGTTTGGAGGACTGCAAGCCGCCCATACCCGGTCGGAGGAAATCTTCCTGATCGCATGTGACGCGCCGTTTGTCTCCCGGAAACCGATTGAGTACATTGTGTAGTCCCTCCAGGGCGCCGGAGCGCGCCGCCCTCATAGAGGATGGAAGGGTAGATCCGATTTACGGAGTCTACCCCCGGAACAATTGGCCCCTTGTCGCTGATGCTATCGCACACCAACGTCTCACGATGCTGGACCTGTTTCTCGAATCCGGTGCAACTTGCGTCCCGTTCACATCGGATCTCTCCTTCAACCGTCCCGGCCTCCTTAACAATTTCAACGAGGCTTCGTCGGTCGGGAGCATTTCGTAATCTCTCCGCCGGTCGGTACCTTTGCGCCATGTTGCTTGCACACCACCCATGAAACCCTTCGCGCCTCTGACAACAATCTGGCTGAAAGCCGCGCTTCTCGGGTCGCTCTGGGCATCGGTGGAGATCGTCCTGGGAAGTTTTCTCCATAATCTACAATTTCCGGTCACCGGCACGATCCTTGCCGCGCTGGGGACTTGCCTGTGTGTTGCGGGGGCGGTCATGTGGGACAAACCCGGCCTGATCTGGCGAGCGGGAGCCATCTGCGCCGTGATGAAATCGATCTCTCCGAGTGCCGTCATTCTCGGACCGATGATCGGAATCATGCTGGAAGCACTTCTTCTTGAAGCGACAACAAGAGTTTTCGGAAGAAATGCCGTAGGTTTTCTTCTGGGCGGAGCTCTCGCCACATCAATGCCCATCGTTCAGAAGATCGCCGGCATCGTCTTTACGTACGGGACCGACGCTGCCCGTCTCTACGTGGCCATCGTGGATGCGGCAACGAAGTCGTTGGGAATTACGTCGGTCCGGCCGGCCGACATCATTCTCCTGCTTCTGGCAATCAATGTGGTTCTGGGGGCCATTGCTGTCCTTGTCGGCATGGCCGCCGGAAAGAGGGCCCGGACGCTCCGGGCCGCGGAGAGCCCGCGGCCTGACCACGATGCACTTTCCCTCTTCGGCAGCCCTGACCCTGCCCAGATGTTCTCTCTTCCGCTTCTCGCGGTCCACATCCTCCTGATGCCTGCTGGTTTCCTTGCCATCACCATCCTGACGCCCTGGGCTTCCGCACCGCTGATCGCACTCTACTTCGTTGCATGCCTGGCCCGTTATCCGAGACTCCGTATGCGATTCAGGCGCCCGCGGCTCTGGATTGAATTCGCAGGAGTCTCTCTCCTCGCGGGACTGGTCCTCGGCGGATTGCAGCACAACAGCGGCTCAACGCAATGGAGCGGATTGATGATCGGGCTACAGATGGCTCTTCGCGCAACTCTTGTTGTTGTCGCTTTTTCGGCAATCAGCGTCGAGCTCAGAAATCCCCGGATGATCAACTGGTTCATGCAGAGGGGGCTCGGTCAGCTCTCCTCTGCGCTTGACGTCGCATTTGAGGCACTGCCCATCATGACCAGAGCAATCGGGGAGGAGAAGCGCTTCTTGCGTGAGCCGCTTACCTCTATCGCCCGCGTCCTCGCCACTGCAGTCCGTTGGATGGAATCACTGGAAATGCGAACCGGTGCCGGGTACCCCCCCGTGTTCATCCTCACGGGAGATCAGGGCGAGGGGAAGACAACGGTGCTCTTGTCGCTCATCGACGAACTACGAAATCAGGAGGTTCCGCTGGGCGGGATTGTTGCACCGTGCGTCATGGTTAACGGAAAGAGAATCGGGTACGACATTGAAGACCTTCGTACCCGCCAACGGCAGATCCTCTGCCGGATCGACGGCCACGACAGCGGGGTCACTGCCGGACCATTCAGATTTCTTCCCGGGGCCATCGCGTTTGGGCGAGCCGTCCTTTCGCCCGACCATCTCAAGGGCTGCCGTGTCATCTGCGTTGATGAGATTGGGCCTCTGGAACTCTCGGGCGAGGGCTGGGGCCCGGCAATCGAGAATCTGCTCCGGACAAGGCACTGCGCCGTGTTTCTTGTCGTCCGGCGATCTCTGGTTGACCGTGTCGTTGAACGGTGGCACATTGCCCCGCTCTACGTTTGGAACGCAAAAGACACCAGCGCGGTGAGTGCTGCGGATGAAATTCGAAAGAATCTGCGGAATCTTCCAGGGTAGAGGAATCCGGGCCCATGTACCGTGCACCGTTTTCACCTGACCCTGCATCCTATGGGGGAGACAGGATCAACGAGTGAACAACAGCCCGCCGGGGTTCACACATTCCGGCGGCATTACAAAGGAGATGGCTTTCATGTCAAAGCGATACGCGGTCGTCAGGCAACTGCAAGGGATCACCTTTGCCGCAAAGGGGGATTCTCATCACTGGGTCACAATGGACGGGCCTGAGGATTTTGGGGGTAGCGATGCCGGTTCGCGGCCGAAGGAGCTGCTCCTTTTCGCGCTGGGAGGGTGCACTGCTAGCGACGTCATATCAATCCTGAAGAAGAAGCGCGCCCCGATCGCAGGTTTCCAGATCAACCTCACGGCGAACGCCCGCGAAGAGCATCCCCAGGTCTTTACCGACATCCACCTCGAATACGTCTTCCATGGGGATGGAATCAACCCCGCGGACGTCGAACGGGCAATCGAACTCTCGACGACAAAGTACTGCAGTGTTTCGGCGATGCTCCGTGCAAGCGTCACACTGACGCATTCCTATCGAATCGAGCCGGCCGCAATGCTCGACGGCAGGGCCGGGGTTCCCGCAGGCACCCAATCTTAAAAGCCGATTCCCAGGCTAAGGGAGAGAGCGGCGGCGGAGTAGTCGTTGTACGCATCATTCGACTGGTTTCGCACATACCCGGTGAGCAGGCTCACCTCCAGATCGGTCCCCTCTGAGAGCGGGAACGTCTTTGAGATGGTCAGCTCCGCCAGACTGCGAAGGTCGTTGCGGTGGGGCGCGGTCTCGACAGCGTCAAGATCAAACGCGGGAGCCAGGTAATTTCTGGGTGAAATATGGAACACGAGGACGGCTTTCAGCCCATGGGGAAAGTCCTGCTGTAGCGAGCCACTCCCCTCAAGACCCTTGTAGCTGAAGAAATCGTTGTAGATGTCCTCCGTCAGTAAAGAGGAGTTGACATACTGCGGTAGATACCGGGTCGCCCCGCCGGGATTGTACCGGTAGAGGATCTGACCCTCCACCAGACAACTGCCCCAGCGGTCACCCGCCACTACTCCCGCCGTCAGCTGATAGGAGTTACGGCTGGTCGCATTGACGAGATTCTGTTTTTTCACCTGGCCGGGCACTGAACCACCATTTCCTCTCCCCCGTCCTTTCCCATTTCCGTTCCCGATTGACACGCCCGGAGTGATCGACTCAAATAGTGTAGTGTCGTAGGTCACGGTGAAATAGTGCTTGATCCCTGCCGACGCAAATACGCCCACCCCGGCTTCGGTTCCCGGCATTCTGCCATATCGTACTTCAACAATGTCCGTAAGATTTGACAGGTCGTCCAGGTTCGTGTATTTCCGGTAGGCCAGCTGATTCCCGAAGCGGAGGGACGCTCTCTCCCCTGCCATCATAGTATACGAAGCCGCGGCCTCTGCGCCGGTGTTATCGAATTCCCGGTACGCGCTCCTATCGTGGCGAGACCCAAGCTTGGCGCCGAACTCCAACAGGTTGCCGGCAAACGGAGGTTCTTCCTGGTTCTCCTCATCTGCCTCGGTGTTCTGTTGTGCCGGTTTCTGCTTTGCATACCGCGCCGTGTATCCGGCGCCCAGAGTGTGCTCGTAGTAGTTCCGTTCCGAAAACCGGTTGAATATCATGAGACCCCCGACATATTCAACAGTAAACCGGGACGCCGGGACGTCTTTCACATACTTCAGCTGGAGGTAACTCTGGGCCAGCTGATCGGAGAGGCCTTCATAGTTGGACAACGGATTCTTGTTGTAGCCATACGAGCCCGAAAGGTAGCCCGAGAGCTGGGCACTGGCCTGCCATGACAAGCATATGACCAGGACCAGGACCGGCAGAGATCTACCTAGCTTTGGCGGTGTCAATCGGTGCGACATCGAAACGCTCCGTCTTGTCCCAGGTTTGTTTTTCTTTCTTGATGAAATCCATATACCACGACCGGACGACGATGTAGATCCAGAACTGACAGTAGGTGAAGTACATCACCGCAATCAGTCCGATATTCAGAAAAGAATCCTCACCATCGTACGAAATCGCCAGAAGAATCTCGAACATGAAGAGAACAAACGCCATAATCCAGACTACTGTGTACGGGCCCGGAAGGGAGATACTGACCAGATTCGATGCGCTAACCAGGAAAAGAACGTCGGACACAAGGATGGCCACGAAGAACACGTAGTAGAGCGAAAGCGTGTAGAGCATGTCGAAGGCCAGCCTTTTGTTGGTGAAGTTCGGGATCTCCTTGAAGAATTTCTTTATGACATAGGTATTGCCTCGGACCCACCGCATTCGCTGCCGGACCCACACATGCCATTCCTGCGGCTCCTGCTCGTAGGTGATGGCGTACGGGATGTATTTGATTTTGTAGCCGTGCTCGTAGATCCGGATGCTGAGTTCGGAATCCTCGGTAAGTGCCTTCTCGTCCCAGCCTTCAAGCTCTCGGATCAGCCAGGTCCAGATGACGAAGTTCGTGCCCGGCAGCGTCGCGATTCCGTGCATTTGCCAGCGGCCGGCCTGCAGCATCGACTGAAAGCTGAGCGTTTCAATATTGATGAAACGCGTTAAGAGGGTCGCGTTCTTGTTGACCGTCCTGAATTTTCCCAGGACTGCCCCGAGGTCCCTGTGGAGAAGGAGTTGGGCCACGAGGTACCGGAGGGCGTCCCTGTCCGGCGTATTGTCCGCGTCATAGATGGCCACCACATCCGACTCTACCCGCCGCATCGCCATGTTCAGGGCGCGCGACTTCCCCTTTCCTCCCTCGCCTTCCGGCACATCGAACAGCTCCACCCGACGGTCGGCTGCCGCATACTGCTCGATGATTTCCTTTGTGCCGTCGGTCGAGCCGTCATTGATGACAATGATCTTCAGCCGTTCAGGGGGATAGTCGAGCGCGAGCATTGACTCGATGGTCCGCCCGATGACTTTCTCTTCGTTATGCGCGGGGATCAGAACTGAACAGGTCGGATACGCGAAGGCCGTCTCCTCGACGCGGCTCCGTTCCCGGATGGACCTGACAAAATTCACAAACCCGAAAACGGTCAAGACGAATTGGTAGGCGATCATGAACCAGATCAGGATGACCGCGACTACGAAGAGCGCGCTGAGGTCGACTTCGAGGTAGCTCATAGGCGATCCGTCGCCGGCGCGGAAGCGCGCCGGATCATCTTGAGCAGCAGGTACATGCCGACGAGGGAAACGACAGCCAGCGCCCCGAAGATCGCGATGGCGGTCGTGGACCAGAAGCTGGTCAGGTTCACGCCGTACGAGAACGCATCGCCTGCCAGCAGGTCAACACCGTGCTTCCCTGCCGGAAGGAAGAGACTGTAACAATCGTTTCCTTTCATGGCAACAAACCGGTATTCCTGCCCGTCCACCTTCACCACAGTCGGTTCACGGTTCAGCGAAAGAAGCGTCCGCGTCGAGGATTCGTACGTGAATGCGGCACTCCGCATTCCGTAGGCAATGGACATCATGTTTCCTGAGAACGAAAGGATCCGGGTTTCCAACGCATGCGTTGAGAAGGTACTGCTCGCATCAAGGGAGAGGGTGACCGTATGATCGCCGGCGGGAATGAGGAACATGTTCTCCCGCATGGATGACAGCGGCGCACCGTCGAGGAGGATTTCCTTTGTCTCCGGGGGCAGCTTGAGTGTAACGGCATAGGGAGAGGTGATACCGTAGCCCTCTTTTGTCACCCGATAGCGTGTTTCGCTCGCCAAGACATAGGGGAGGAAGGTCATGTCCTGGGCATTCACGCTTGACTCCGAATAGATTGTGAGCCGTGGAGCGCCGAGCGAGGCTGCATGGACGAGCTGAAAGCTTTCTGTCCCCGTCTGAATCAACGTAGGGAAGGGGGTTACCGCTTCGGGCTTCCTGAAGTTGAGGATATTCAGGTCAAGAAGCAGTGCCGAGCGATCACCCAGGAGTTCTGCGTATTGTCTCCCAATCGCCACATACCGTCGCGGATCGCTGGACCAGAGGTGTTCGGGGTCTTCAACCTGGAGGAGAAATCCGTACGATTTCTGCAGGGCCAGAATCCGGTGCATGTCCACGCCGATGTATTCCCGGAGTTCCGGCGAGCCAATCGCGTCCATCGCGGTGACAATAACCTGAAAACCGTCCCGCTGCCGAGCGATGGCCGTCGTCATGTCGAGCAGTTCCCGGTACACCCTGTCGAGGACCTGCACACGATAGTCGATCACAAGATCGGCCGTCCGCGCGTTGGTTTTCCAGTAGTCCGCCGACGCAGGATCCAGGACGTGGAGCAGATCAATGCCGTACCGTTTTCTGAATTCCTTTTGAGCGGAGGGATGCATCGGCGTGAAGAACTGCGGGTCCTGAAACCCTCGCCCCGCCTCACAATACAGTTCAGCGAGGTTCACACCATCCCAGTCGAATTTCTCCAGCAGCGCCCTGTACTGTGCAACCATTGCATGGACGCATTGTGGATCCGTCAGGGCAACCGGGTATCGCCACGAGGGACGCACATCTTCGCCTCGATAGTTCTTCTCCCGCCATTCGGGATGCTCAAGCCAGAACTTCCAGCTCACCTGTGGCGGCTCAATCCATGCGTAGACCAGGATGCCGTTGGCGTGCGCAAGCCGGACGAGCCGTTCGTAATCGAACGTGTACTTCGGATACTCGTGCCACGCGCCGACGTGGAGAATCCGGACCCCCTGCGAAACCCACTGCTTGACCAGCTGCTCGGTGCTGATGTTCCGGCGGTAGCCGTGATCGAAGTAGACCTCCAGGTTGTCCCGCCGCACAATCGGGCCAAGGTGGAGGAAACTCCGGACATATTCAAGCACGTAGGGGTACCTGCTGTAGCCCTGCTGGGTGACCGGATCGAACCTCGTCCCGAAAAAGACCACTCTCCCCTTCCCCCATTTCTTGCCGATCACCAGGGGCGCCTCGGTCATCTCATCGACGCAGAAAACCTCTTCGACTTCCCCGGCATCAAATTTGGTCAGAAGTTCGAAATCCCTCCAGCGGATCCGTTCGTCCGGGAAGCGACGATCGCGCACCCGGCTGATCCTGAGAAGTGCCGTGCTGAAGGTAACGCCAAAATTCGTGATGAGATCATTCTTCGCGTCCGTTATCAGGCTTCCGCCCGACTCAACAAAATTCGTTATCCGGTCAAAATCCTCCTGGCGAAGAGAATCCACGGAGGTGAATGGAACGATCAGCAGATTCGTGCGGCTCAGGTCCAACAACTGCCCCACGAAAATCGTATCGACGGTCAGATTGATGCTCCGGAACACCGCAGCAAATGAGGCTTGGTCGTTGAACGCGGCGCCGTGGGCATAGTGATTCCAGAGGATCGCGGGGCGGGCCTCCTTCCACTGCTCGGGACTGCTCAGGACGCGTCGCACAAGGTTCTCGGCCCCGTGGATCACGCCCTCCATCACCGTCTCCTTTCGTTCGCGGAACTCCGCCGGCTCCGCCGTGTAGAACTGCCCCGGCTCAAGCCCAATGCTCTTCGTCACCGGCCCCGAGATCCGTTTCTCCGAATAGACGCTGCTCACCGTTTCTCCGTTCCGCGCAAACCAGCTCTCATGAAGGAACTGATCCTGGAGGGTGAGGGTAATATCCTGGCTTCCCGCGAGAATCGCCCGGTCCCGCATGTGTACCCAGTGGGACTGATCGCGCATATCCATGTAGGTGTAGCCAAGGGCCTGAACGCCGTCCACAATTTCTTTCAGCAAATCGTGATCAACAAATGCGTGGAAAAAGCAGGAGGCAAATCCGTCACGGACCGCAAGGTTGGTCTTCGCGTTGGCGAGGAGAGCGCGCACATACCCTTCGCTCTTCTCCTTGTCCGGATCCAGCGGGATGTAGCCGAGATTCTCCGGATACACCTTCTGTCCGAAAAGATCCTTCTCGATAATGTAGGGGAACATCTGGCTGTAGTCGAAGTCTTCGATTGCCAGACGCTGCTCCATGGCCGTGCTGAAATATTTCGCGATCGTCTCGTAGAGACGGAATGACGCCGTGTAATGGGGTGTTTCCCACACGAGCGGGTAGAGGCCGTTGCGCATGAACTCCTGGATGCCTGTATCCAGCTTCCGCGCAATCCCCTCTACCGTTTCGTCTCTGATCGGCTTATTCGTGCTCTCGTCCCAGAATTCGTAGTCGGCCCCCGTGATCCCCTTGTACTGATGAGTGACCCCGTGCATGACGATTGTGCCGCCGTTCTGCACCATATACTTGAGAGCGTCCACGACTTCCGGTTTGTCCGAGAGGCTGACGCGAACTCCTTCGCCGGGATTGACGTAAAACGGGCTCACGCCGACCAAGAACGGGATGCCCCTCCCGGAGAGGATGTCCGCCACTTCGCGCAAGCGGTCCGGGTTTTCCATTGGATTCACGTCCTCGATCCGGATCAGTGCCGTGTGCCAGCCCTCATGCTGTTCGCCGATAATGTCGTGCAGCATATCGGCGAAAAGAAGATACCGGTCGGATTCTCCGGCCGAGGCAAATGGCGAATCAGCGACATAGAGCAGATTTCCGGAACGAACGATGTAGGGCGATTCGCGCTGCGTCTTTGCGGAGACCGCAGTGGCAACGATTGTTACCTTCTTCTTGTCCGCGATCTCGATCGCGTTGAGATTCGGCTCCCCCTTCTGAAAGACTTTGTCACCCATCCGGACGAGCGTGTACTCGCTTGTGGAGTCCAGCCGGGAAACCGTGAAGCCGAATTGCTGCCGCACGCCGGGCCGCTCGGAAAACTCGTGGAAGCCTGTGTTCAGCCAGATTACCGGGCGATCAGTGGCCAGCACGTCATCGACAAACCGGTCCGGCACCGGATTCCTTGCGTGGAACCCGATATAGAAGATGATGTCGTGCGCGCTCATCTCGTCCCGGCCGTATTCCTGGACGCCAAGCACTTTTGCCTTGACGTTGAAATGGCCCAGCAGCGTGGCAAGCTGCCGCCCGTCTCCGATGGCCTGATTTTTCAGAGTTGTCGATCCTTCGACGACGATCAGCACCTTCTTCGGCTGCTGGTCATCGGGAAACGCAGTGGCAGGGACCGTCAGGAACGGAAGGAGGATGGCCAGGAACGAGACGGATTTCATCATCGGGGGACGAATTCCTTCGGAAGGGTTCGTGAATATCCAAAGTAGCGTTTGATGATCCGGACCGTCCTCCGGGCCGCGCGACCGTCGCCATACGGGTTGGTCGCGGAGGCCATCACGTCATACGCGCGCCGGTCGTCCAGAAGCTTTCGCGCAGCCGAGACGATCCGTTCCTCGCGGAGACCCACAAGCCGGACCGTTCCGTACTCGACTGCCTCCGGACGTTCCGTCACCTCGCGAAGCACAAGAATGGGTTTCCCGAGCGAGGGAGCCTCCTCCTGGACACCGCCCGAGTCGGTGATGATCAGGTACGAACGAGCCATCAAGTTGACGAAGTCGAGATAATCAAGAGGATGGATCAACGAAACATTCGGCAATCCGCTGAGGATCCGAAAAACAACCTCCCGCACAACGGGGTTGAGATGGACGGGAAAAATGAGGTCGATGCCGGGGTATCGTTCGGCGATCCGCCGGACTGCGCGGGCAGCAGACTCCATGGGTGGTCCCCAGTTTTCCCGGCGGTGCATGGTGATCAAAACGATCTTCCGCCGGCGGGCAACGACCGCGTTCAACTCGGGGATGCTGAACGTGTACGGATTTCTGACGGCAATCTTGAGTGCATCAATGACCGAATTACCCGTGACGAAGATGTCGTCCTTCCGGATGTTCTCCCTCAGCAGTGCCTTCCTGGCTGTGGCGGTGGGGGCAAAATGCAGGTCGGCGATGCAGCTCGTCAGGCGTCTGTTGATCTCCTCGGGATACGGGTTCGACTTGTTGTGCGTCCGGAGTCCCGCCTCCACGTGGCCGACCGGAATGCGGCGGTAGAATGCTGCCAGGCTTCCGACGAAGGTTGTGGTGGTGTCGCCCTGGACGAGCACCATGCCCGGCCTGATTCTTGCCAGGAGATGGTCAAGCGATCCGATCGTGTTTCTGGTTATCTCCGCCAGGGTCTGGTCCGGGCGCATCACATTGAGATCGTAATCGGGACTGATCCTGAAAACATCCAGGACCTGATCGAGCATCTGCCGATGCTGCGCGGTCGCAATGGTGACGAGGTCGAAAAAGCGTCGCTCTTTCCGGAGCTCGAGAATGATCGGTGCCAGCTTGATGGTATCCGGCCTGGTACCGAAAATCACGGCAATTTTTTGCTTTCCCACCGGGGTCTTTGAGGATGTTGAAGCAAAATATAGCAAATTCCCTGCCAATATTGAAGCTGGAGCCCACAGAGCGAGTGACACTGGACTTTATGCGTCGTCAACCGGCCTGAAAATTCCTGCACATTCGAGACGGAGAGCAAGATATGGAGGGTCGGGCGCCAACCTGCAGACACCTCACAGATCGGTTCGTTCCTTCCCCGACCCCTCTCACCGCGATTCCACATTCAGCGCATCCCCTCACGAATCCGGGGGCAGACGCGGGAGATGATCGTGGCGAAGAGGGAAATTCTGACAAACGAGGCAATCAGGCAGGAGTGGTTGCGGGAGTGGCTCCGTCCTCCATCCGCTCCGCCTCAATGATGGACGGCGCGGAACGTGCGGCGTTAAAGAACGGCCGGCGAAAGATGATGATCAATCTACAGAAGATGCACGAGACCGTCGGGACGGCGAAAAAGCCGTCGAGTGCGGGGGGAGAAAATGCCACAGCCCCCCCTTCTTTCCTCCATCATTCCCTCTTCCTTGTTCGATATTCACGCAGTGACATGCCGTACATTCACTTTCGAACAAGAAGTAACGAAGAAGGCATAGGGGGAACATGCCCCGGTGCTGACCGGGGCACCCCGTTCCACTATTATCACTACTTCGTGTCAAGAATCACAGGCAACCCATCCTTGCCCGCGCCGACTATGATAACCTTCGTATTGGCCGAGTTGGCAAGTTTCTCCGTGGCTTCCACACCTTTCCACCGGAGAAGCTGATCGCTGATCCCCTGGCTCACGATCGTCTGAAAATCCGAAATGCCCCTCGCCTCGATCCGTTTCCGCTCCGCCTCCTGCTTCTCTTTCGCCAGGATGAACTCCATCCGCTGGCTCTCCTGGTCCGCACGCTGTTTCTGCTCAATCGCCTCGGTCAACTGCACCGGGAGGGCGACATTGCGGAGAGGAGTGGACTCGATGATGACTCCCCGCGGAGCGACCATCTTCGCCAGCTCATCGTGGATATTTGCTCCCAGGCGCTCACGCTCGGTGGAGTAAAGCGCACTCGCCTGAAAACTGGCCGTTACGGCACGGCTAATAGACCGGAACTGCGGGATCAGAACGATGGTCTGGTAATCTCCGCCGAGAATGGTCTGGTAGACACGGGCTGCGGAGTCGGGATTAAGACGGAAGAGAGCGCTGATTTCCAGCCCGATCGTGAGTCCCTCACGCGAGAGAACCTGCATGGTCTCTTTGTGCTCCTGTGTCTGAATCGAGAACTTATGCACCCGGGCGAGCGGGTTGACGAAGTTGATCCCTGCAGGAAGCGCTCTCTCCGACACCACCCCGAAGAGATCGACCACACCGACATGGCCAGCCGGAACGATGGTGAAGCACTGTAACAACGCAAGGACCACAAAAACCAGAGCCGCGAGACCTGAGAGATTCGCAAGGCCTTTGAATGTCAGATTTTTCTGTTCCACCTTCCTCCGTGCAGAAATCCACGCAAAGATGGCAACAATGACAATGACAATGCTGAGGATGAAGAGCATGGTATGTTCTCCTAGTTAGTGCTTCGTGAAAGTTGAAACGCGGAAAAGGCACTCTGGCAATGCTTACCCGCCAATTCAGCTGCCGCAATTCAAAAACCGGCGTTCCCGTCGGCATGCTCGGACATCCCTTCCTTCGCAGGCGGCAGACTTCAGCAGTTGACCCAGCTGCGGACCCATCAGGCGCGCTTGATCACCACCAGAGTCATGTCGTCCATGGCCGGAGCCTCACCGACATGCGCACGCACCGCAGCAACGATGGCATCACGGACACCGGCAGCCGATTCGCGACGGTGTTCTCGAACGATCTCCCCGATCCGGTCCTCGCCGAACTGCTCCTGTGACGAACCCACGGCCTCCGCAATGCCGTCCGAGTAGA